>JAUXGE010000012.1 GCA_030622435.1 Planctomycetota bacterium | reverse complement strand
TATCGCCGGCCAACCCGGCCTCGATATCCTTGTGCTCCGCGCCAAGAGTCCGCATCACGTGACCGGGACGCGCTCCCTTGGTCGCGTCGACTGTTTTTATGATCATGTCGGAAGTGAGCTTGCCGGAGTGGATGCGTATGGCGAGGTACTTGATGTTCGTCTTGGGGTCGGTCGTGATCTTGAGAACCTGCCCGATAAACGGGCCGCTCAGCGATGGTTCGACCGGGGTCTCCGCTTCACCTTCCACGAAAACGCGCTGTTTGCCCGTCACGGGGGAGGGGCAGAACGTCTCGATGGCGTCCAGGAACTCGGCGATGCCGACGTCTCCGCATGAGTCGGTGAACAGGATCGGAACGAGTTCGCCCTGAGCAACGGCGCGGGCGGCCGCCTGCTTTGCCTCATCGTCCGCCAGCTCGCCGCCGAGGTACTTTTCCATCAGCTCCTCATCAACTCCGACGATCGTCTCGATTAACTCGGTGTGAGCTTCGCCCACGTTGCCGAAGTCGGCGTTGCCGGACTCGTTCGAGAAGCAATCGATCACACCCTTGGCACCGGACGTCGGAAGGTTGAGAGGAACGCATTGCGCACCGAAGGTCTCCCGAATCTGGGCGACCATTGCGGGTAGATCCGCGCTGGCTGCGTCGATGTGGTTGATCACGATCCAGGTGCCCAGCCCGAAGGCCCTGGACCGCTCCAGCATCTTGCGCGTGTTGACCTGGATGCCGGATGCCGCAGAGATCACCACCACGGCACACTCCACACCCGCCAACGCGGCTATAGCGAACCCGCAGAATGCGGGCGAGCCCGGGGTATCTATGAGGTTAACGTGCATGCCGTTGTGGGTCAGGTAAGCTACGGCGGAGTCCAGGGACGCACCTTTCTCCCTGGCTTCATCCGAGTGGTCGAGAATGGACGTCTTGTCCGGAACGCTTCCCAACCGATTCGTTGCGCTGCCTTTGAAGAGGAGAGCCTCGGCCAGCGAGGTCTTGCCGCTGCTGCCATGGCCAACTAGTGCGATGTTCCGATAACGATCAACTTCAACGAGTGCCATCTATCACTCCTGTCTACGGGGGTCGTCGACGGGGCAGACGCCTCATCCACAGAATCAGGGCACCGGTCCGGATGCAGTACTCGAGTGCCGGATCCATCCATGCCGGTCGACATTTGCGGCCCGCCGTCATCCGTCTTCCATACGGTGGGTACGGCTACCGCAAGAACAACGCATGGTAGCGTAACTGGCCCGCTTGCCAAAGGCGGTTTGGGAGGTTTTTTGCCCGCCCCGTACAGTGTCAACGCCGATCGCCGTTCCTGCTTACGAATCCGAGGAGCGACGGGCGTTTTCCGGCTGAGGAGTGCTCGGAGTGGAGGCCCGGGTGTTTGATCCGGGCTACAATGAAACAGGTGTTATTGGAGGTGCAGATCGCCCAAATGACCGCCGCGGCCCAACCAAGACCGGATTCCCGCCCTGGTGGTACGCAGGATTCTCGGCCGATCACGCCGGATTCTCGACAACCGGCAAGGGAATCTCAAACGGTCACACCGGGATCCTGCGCTAACACGACCCGCCCGCATACGTCACAAATGGAGATGGCGAGCGCCGCAAAGTCGACTCCGGCGGGATCTCGGGAACCGATCGGACCACCGCAGCCGTGCGGCCCTCGCAAGGACAGCACCTGGGTAATTCGACTGATGGAGGTCGAGGGGGCAGGGATTTTGCGCATGTTGTGGCGATTGCTCGGATCCGAGCAGGACGTCATGGACGCCTATCAGGACTGTTTCTGTAAGCTCGCAGCACGGCAGGGAGTTCGCCACCCGGGCAATCCCAGGGCATACGCTTATCGGACGGCAGCCAACATCGCCATCGAGTTCATCCGGGTCAGACGCCGCCGGGCGGCTCACCTGCCCTCTGTCGCGGCTCGGCAGGAGGCGATTCAATCCGGAGGCGATGACAATCGCCCGTGCGAACCCGGGCTGAACCACTTGCGGGAAGCGCTCGAGCGGCTTCCCGCCCATTTACGGAACGTGGTCGTGCTTCGTGATCTGAGCCGGATGTCATACGACGAGGTGGGTCGCACGTTGGGAATAGAGCCCACAACCGCACGCGTGTATCGTCGACACGCGGTCCTTAAACTGGGGGAATTGCTCACGGAAGGGGAGGCGTAATGGACGAGGCCGGACGACATCCTCACGATCCGGATGGAACTGACTGTCCCAAACGCGTTTGGGTGATGACTTCGCTTTCGGACGACGAGGCCACGGGCGATGCCGGCGGTCTTTCGCAAGGGCTTCGTCTGCATCTCGCGCAGTGCAAATCATGCCGGGCGTTGGCCGACCGGCTGATGACAACGACTGGTACATTGCGTTCGCTGTCGATGCTCGAACCCGATGATAAGCTGGTCAATCGAGCGACAGAACAGGCATTGCAGGCTCTGCGTGAAGGGGGGAAGTTCACTGGCCGCGTGTCCATTCCGGACGATCCGGAACCCGATCAGACGATACCTGGTGCAGCCGTTTGGTCTCGCTACGTACGTTACGCGCTCGCAGCAAGTGTCTTCCTGGCCTTTGGGCTCTGCGGTCTGTGGGTTTTGAGACAGCCGCAGCGATTCCAAGTGGCCCAAGTCGCCATTCCGGCAGCCGCGGATGACGCGGCACCCGCGGTGGAAGCGGCGTCGTCAATCCTGTCGGGTAAGGGCTCGGGAGCGGTCGCGGAGACCACGGAACGCCTGGCGGCAACCGCAGATGAGGAGTTACCGGATGCAGGTTCCAGTCGAGCGGGGTGGTCGCGTCAGACTCCCCGGTATCGCTCGCACGTCGAGGCCGCTTTGTGCGATGACACGCACTACGTTCATAGGGCGGTGATCCTGCCGGGTCGCCGATCGTCTGGGCCTGGGGCCGGGCGGGAGATAGGCCGGTTGCTCTCCGTGTTCGAGGGGTTTGACAGTTCACGTCCGTCCGGGTCTACTGAGCGCCGTCCAAACGGCGGATAGCGAAGGCCGATTGACGAATCCGGGGTCGAAGTGGGTCGTTCGCTGTCCGGCTTTCGGAATTCACGATCGCCCGGAGCCCACGAACGCCATGCCCATGACCGAAACCGACGCGGAACGCACAGTGTCCACCGATCGAGAGAATGCGGCTCGGCGCGTCGCGGCGCTGAACCGAAACGACAAACCTTTTCACGTGGTCCTCGCCCAGCAGTTCGACCGGCGGACCATCGAGGAGCTCTGTCAACTGGCCGATATGATTCGCGCCATCGGCGGCTCACGACAGGGAACGCAGTTTCTGCGAACCATGCTGAGCCACCACCGGGCGATGCTGTATTTCATCCAACCCTCGACGCGGACGTTTCTCTCCTTCACCGCCGCCTGCCAGATCGTCGGCATTCCATACAACGAGGTTCGTGACCGATCCACGTCCTCCGAGCTCAAAGGGGAGTCGGAGGAAGATACGATCCGTGTGCTCAGTCAGTATTTCGATTTGATCATCATGCGGCACCCGGCCGAGGGGTTCGCCGAGCGCGTTGCGCACATGCTCAACGACATGCCGCGAACCATCCCCGTGATCAACGGCGGTTCTGGCAAGGACCAGCATCCGACGCAGGCGATGCTGGACATCTACACGCTGTTTCGCTCGTTTGGGACACCGGCTTCGGTGGCCCACGGTACGGGCGGCCAGGAAGGGCGCGGCAGGATTTCGGCACCGCGGTATACCTGGAACCCGTTTGCCGGTAAGACGGTCGCGTTCGTCGGTGATCTGAAACGCGGGCGGACGGTCCGATCGCTGACATACCTGCTCTGCCGGTATCCCGGTGTGAGGTTGATGTTCGTGGCACCGCCGCAGTTGCAGATCGAAGAGGATATTCTCGATTACATCTCGCGCAACGGCATCGAGTATGAGCTTGGCGATGACATCCGGGGCTGCATCGGCGATTGTGACGCGATATACATGACGCGGTTGCAGGATGAGTGGGATGTGGACGGGGAATCGAAGGCAATCGATTACGATCGATACTCTTTGACCTACGATATGGCCAAGGACTTCAAACCCAACCTTACCATCATGCACCCTCTGCCGCGACGCCACGAGCTGGATCAGGAACTCGACGCGCTGCCCCAGGCCAAGTACTGGGACCAGGTGCGCAACGGCATGTGGATGCGTGCCGCGCTAATGGCCTCCATCTTCAACGTGGACGTCGCCATCCGCGACCACTACTACGCGTACTACACATTTTGACACGTGACTGGGTGGTGCATCCCAATGCGATCGGCATGGGGATGCAGCAGCTTTCGCATGGTGGTGCGTAAACACGGGCTATCAAGTTAGCCGATATCTCGCGGTCCCGTCGTTTTGACGTTTCGATGTTTTGACGTTTCACTTGTGCGCCCAGCCTTCGACGGTCGAGCCGGTTTGGATGAGCAGAGCCCCGTCTACTGCCAGAACGACCCGGACGTCCGAGAGACGTCCGAGGTTCGGTGCACCACCGTTGCGAGGTATCAGGCCGCTCGCGTGGCGGTGGTCGTAAAAGTAGGCAGTGCTGTCGATGTCGATGAACTGGTCGGGCACATCGACGGCGACGACATACGATTGCGTCAAGAGGCGGGCAATGAAACGCGGGGATCGAGGGGACGCTCCTTTCCAGAGTGTCAACCCCGTGACGGCGTCGATCGCCGCGACGAACGCTGTCGTGCTGACGCCTATGCTCGTGTCTTGCCGCCGCACGGTCCATTCGTCTTCGGTGCTGCGAACATGCCGCTCCGACTCCCACAAGGAACGTCCATCGTCCAGGCTGATCTTCCGGAGGTAACGGCCGTCGCTGGAGAAGTGGATGGCGTCCAGATCGAGGAGCAACGACGTTGGCCGAATGTGCCCGCCGGGTGAGACACGCCAGCGCCGCTGACGGGATTCCGGTTCGTACGATGCAATGGATTGTGATGTAACCAGGATGATCTGTCCGTCCAGGGTTACGAAGACGTCCTCGGCCGATCTCCTCTCGTTTGTTGCAATCGTATCGACCCATGAGCCGTTGGAAGCATCGATGAGGTTCAGCGTCACCCGGCCGTCCTGCACGACGGCATACACGACCCAAGCGTCAGACAGGTGTATGCTTCCCGTGGGAATAGGCCGATGCGTGCGCGACCAGATCTCCCGGCCTGTGTCGATTGCCACGCACGTCAGGTGTCCGTCGCTCCTTGCGGCGACGAGCCGGTCCCCCCGAATCGCGAAGGCTCGATACGCGGGCTCGTCCTCCCAATCCGCATCCGGACGTTCGAGGTGCTTGGGAGGTTCACCGTAGGACCAGCTTCGCAATCCCGCCGTGGCATCCAACGCGAACACTTCCGTGGAAGTGGCGAAGACGGCTACTTTGGACGTGGACACCAACAACTCCACGTGTCCCGATACAGCCGCAGGGTCGGACCACAGTCGAGTCCCCGTTTTCGCGTCAAACCCTTCGATTCCCGAAGGCTGACTGATGTAGTAGCGTGCCCAGCTCGATAGCGGTTCGTCGCCGAAGCGCGGTACGAGCAGTGTAATGGTTCCCTCGAACTGATTGGTGAAGTGGGCGGTGAGCGGTGGAACGAGGGTTGGTCGGGATGGCTCGACCCGGTGGCGTACTGCCGATAGCCGATCACGGTACTCGAGAAAGCCGACAAGGTGCCCGTTCTTCTCGAAACGGATGCCGGGGTGCTCACGGGCTGCCTTCGTCAGCCACAGGTACGCCTTCTCGGTTTTGCCGGATCGTTCGTAGGCGTCGGCGATTTTTCTCAGGAGCGTCGGACGATCGACCTGCTCGGAGTATCGATGGTATGCCGCCGCGTAGCGCTTGGCCGCAGGCTCCGGTGTTCCACGGCTTGCCAGTAGGTCTCCCAGAGCAACCAATGCGAGCGGTGCCGATTCACTGTTCGGAAACGTAGAGACCACCCGTTCGAGCACCTGCGCATCCGCCGCGGTTTGACCACTCCGGAGCCATTGCTTCGCTTCGGCATCGTAGGCCGCATAGATAGCCCGCCCGTGCCGTTCGATAAGCGCCGCGATCCGCGTTTGGGCAAGGGTATCGGCCGATTCGGAATCCGGCGCGTCCGGTCGGACAGGCAGCCTGCGAAGTGAGCGGTCGCGCAGGATCTGTTGATACACCCGTACCGCACGCGGACCCTGCTGCCGACTCTCGAACAACTCGGCGAACCGGAGTCGGTACGCCAGATGGGCCACTGCATCCGGCGCGTGCCGGGACGCATGGGAATACAGCTTATCGAGCAGCGCGTCATCCAGCTCGCCCCGTGCCGACAGACGCGTTACGAACAGAAGCACGTCGTCGAAGATGCGTCGAGCGATGGTTGGATCGGGAGGGGCGCGCTGCGACTGAGCACGTCGCACGGCTTCCTCGAGGACATTGACGGCATCCTCGAATTCGTCGTTGCTCAACGCGATCTCGGCCATTTCCAGGGCCGGCATCGGATCGGCAGGGGCGGCCGCCATTCGTTGCCGCAGCGATTCGAAAATCTGTGTCCTGCGCACATAGGCGCAAATCCGGTCGGGCTCGGCCACAATCACCTGATCCCGCAGAGCCAGGAGGTTTCCACCTTCACCCTCCGAATGCCATCGCGTGTCAATCCGCGAACCGCTCGATACGTCGAACGTACACAGTGATAGGGTCGTCGGTACCAGCAACCGATCGTCAGCCCACACACCGCGCCCGTACAGGCTTGCGCCTTCGGGCAGCGGGGACGACCACAGCTTCTCACCGGTTGTGAGATTGAAGCAGGTTGCCTCGCGCCCCACACCGCAGATGGTATCGCCCCGGACACCGAGGACCGCTTCCATCTGCCCCAGGCTCGATACCGGGATCGATTGGAGTAAAGTGCCGTCCTCGGCGCTGAGGACCATCAGACTGCCCGAGTCGGTCGGCAGGACGATCAGTCGACCGTCGGACCAGGTCACAGGGTTGAAGTGCCAGGGTTTGGCTTGTCTACCCGTCCAGCCTCCTTCATCCTCCGTGTTCTGCCGGCGGCGCTCGTAGAGCGCCAGCCAACGCACGGTGCCCGTATGTGCCGAGACGGCCGCGATCGACCCGAGGTTCGTGCAAACGAAGACCGTATCTCCGTGCAGAGCGGTGATCGTCTTGGTGGCCTGCCGTGAACCGAAGGTGCCCGTCGATGCGCTACCCAGATGCGTTCGCAACTCAGGCGTGCCGGTTGCCGCGTGGAAGCTGTATAGGTAGCAGTCTTCGAACCCGAAGGAACGGCGGCGGCGGCCGACAACGTACATCCGCCCGTGACGGATGATCGGCGCCGAGTCGAAAAGGACTTCGGCGAAGACATCCTTGATCGATTCCGGATCGATCCGCCATACCGTCCGTCCCGTTTCCGCTTCCAGACATACGAGTTCAGGTGGGCTGCGAGGGGATTCATAGCTGTAGTAGGGCACGGTTTCGCCCGGCAACGCCGCATAGACACGGGCTTCGTGGATCGTCGGCGAGTCCCAGGGGGGTGGTTGCTCCTCTAGATAGGCATAGCTCGTCGAGCTGAAATCATCGGCTCGAAACCGCCAAGCGGCCGCGCCCGTGTTGCGATGAATGGCAACGATCTCGCGGAAACGTTGAGCTACGATCAACTCACCATCCACGACCGGGAAGACGGACAGGTTGCGTGCACGGTCCCGGTCACCTCCGAAAGTGATATCATCCTGATCACCCTCGCCAACACCGCTGCGCGGCGTGAAGGCGTCCGATTGCCATAGCAGGCCGAACTCATCGACGCGTGTGGAGGCGCTGCGGTTCCTTTCCGAGTTACCGCCAAAGACAGGCCACTCGTCGGCAGAGGTTCGCTCGCGCAGTGATGTGAAGTTCTCCCCGGCTTCGACGATGACGTCACGCAGACGCCGCTCCTGGCCCATCCAACGAACCGTTGCTTCCGGGTCGAGATCGGTCTGGTCGATCGGGCGATCGCCGCGCATGGCAGAGATCATCGTCAGCATCACATGGTAGCGTGGTGCGAATAAAGCCCGATCGGGATGGTGCTCGAGCACTCGCCTGTACACGTGCTCAGCCAGAGCCAGATCCCCGGACTCGATCGCGAGCTGCCCCAACGTGTCGGCCAGGGCGGCAGCCCCGGTCGTGCAGAAATACTGATGGAATAGGGCCAGCAGGTCGGAAACGGCTCGCGATGTCGAGAGCGTTGTCAAGGCGGCTTCCACATCACGTTCGTACAGGTCGTCGTATGCCTCGATTCCGACGCGAGGCCAACCCGCGATGACATCGTTTACGTGCTCCCTGATGCCGACGTAGCGCCCCGGGGAAACCCTCACCAGTTTGTCGCCGGCGGTCTCGATGGTCCGTTGCAGCAACTCGGCGGCTTCAATCCATTGACCGTGGTCGGCCAGCGCTTGCGCTCTAACCAGGGCATCGGCGGCCTCGAAACTGTCGTTCACGTACACATCGGTGTAGGTGGAATCAGCACGTAGTCCTTCTGGTGCCGCATGCGCGGCATCCTCCTGTGCGCCCAGGCAGGGGGGCACCACGGAGAGGAGCACGCCGAGCAGGGAGGCGGTACCGAGACATCCTGCCAGAGTGTGTGGCGGAGTCAGTCCTTCGATACCCTGCGCCGAATTGTGATACAAGGAGGGCGCCCACGACGCTGAGAGGTAGCTTGCTTTAATACCGTGTTTCATAAGTCCCGCGACTGCCCAATCCGCGTGGCCTTAGCCGTGGGAGGCGCAAATCGTCGATTCCGCCACCGTTCTCTTTCCCACCTCTGGGTATGTGTTTAGCGTCACGGCCGTAAGTCCCGTAGGGACGACAGATCGTAGCCCCGGGCGCGAGCCCGGGGTTCGCGGCTCCAACTGCGATTCCCGAGCCCCGGAGGGGCGACAGACTTCATCCATCTTCTATGCCAAGTTTCTGCCGCCCCGCTGGGGCTTGGTCCATAGGTCCGCACCTTTCCCCGGGCTCACGCCCGGGGCTAGTGTCTGGCGCCCCTACCGGGGCTAAACCGCTAAACACGTACACCTCTGGGGAGGTGGAACACCCATAGGGCTCACCAGGGAGTGAGCCACTATGCCGGACCACCGTTATTATCGGTCATGTAGGCGCCGATCAACGGTTCGAGTCGCTCTAGCGTGCGGGCGTCGATCAACCGTTTGTCCGACCAGATGGCCAGCTTCAGCGCTTCACGACAGCGGCAGGGCGGAAGCGGACCGTCCATCAGTCTCAGAGCTTCGCGGATCAGCAGGATCGCGTTGTCCGTCGCTTGCCGGAGGTTGCCCATGATTTCACGGAGCAGTTCCTCCTGCGCTCGATCCGGCGCGGGCGGTCGCCAGCAATCGTAGTCCGTCGGAAGAGCCACCAGGGCGTAACAGAGTTCGGCCTCGCGCGCGAGTTTTGCCTCCGGCATGCACGTCATGCCGATCAGATCCCCGCCCCATTGCCGGTGCATGTGCGATTCAGCACGCGAGGAGAACTGCGGCCCCTCCATGCACACGTAGGTCCCGGCGTGGTGCACGGTAGTGGACAAGCGTTTCCCCGCTTCGGTGAGCAACTCGCGCAGTTGCGGGCAGAAGGGCTCTGACAGTTCGACATGGACCGCGATTCCCTCGTCGAAGAACGTGCTCTCGCGGCGGAACGTCTTGTCGATGACTTGGTCGCACAGCACGAGGTGACCCGGTTCAATGTCCTCTCGCAGACTACCCGTCGCTCCGCTCGCGATGATCGCGGATACGCCGAGCTGCTTGAGTGCCCAGATGTTTGCGCGGTAGGGAACGCGCGAGGGGATCAGTTTGTGACCCGGGCCGTGACGCGATACGAACGCCACGTCCATGCCCTCCCAGTTCGCTATGACCGGAGCGCTGCTGGGTGGGCCGAAAGGAGTCGTTACGTCGAGCGTCTCACAACCAGCCTCTTTCGCCAGTACATCGCCCAGTCCCGTTCCGCCGATGATTCCGATCCGTGCGTGTTTCACGATCCATGCCTGCCACTGGCCGGCGCGGTTCCAATTTCCCGGCACCGATCGACACCGTCGCGCCTTGGGTGGATCGGCTTCACGGATTATAAACCGACTGACGGACCACGCACGACTTTCTGGCGTCGTTGCAGCGTCTTCACGATGGAGATCAGCCTTTGTGTGACCGTGTGCTCGCTCCTAACCAGTGTGCGAGCCTTCTCGCATGGATCCAACCTGGAATCATGAGGAGGCATCAGCGTACGGATGGCGTGGAGCAGCTCGCCGGATGTGCTGTAGCCGGGCAGGTGTGGAGCCAGGCCCGCAAGACCGGCGCACTCCTCTCCCAACGGCTTGCCGGTTCGTCTGTTCACGACGCATGCACCGGCCGCTAACGCATCCAGTGTCAATTGGACGGCCGCAGCCGATGGAATCGGGAGCAACACAACGCGAACCTTGCGCAGAACCCGGTGGAGCTCATCCCCTGTCGGGATCGGGCCGCGCCATCGATCCGCCGCGTCCCCATGCACAGGCCAGTTCTTACCCCAGAGTGCTACTCTGTATCCCTCTCCCAGAAGCAACTCTGACGCCGTCCGTGCCAGAGTGGCCGGCATAATCCGAGTACGCAGAAGATCCAGGAAATGCCCGTGGACGGCCTGATCCTGAAGTCGCGTACCACAGTCTCGCTGAGCCATGTCGAGCACATCGCCCGTGAAGTCATCTTGAAAACGGTCGGTGTTGCGTTCTACACATCGCCGCATCGCCTCCCAGAGCGCTTGATGACTGGGCAGCGTCACACCGCAAGCCTCGGGGCGATCGTCCGGCAAATCCGCCATTATGGCGATGTCCACATCAGTAGTGCCATCCGGAGTCGCGGATTCAGAAAACGGACGGTGGATCGTAGCGTCGGCGCCGACTGACAAGTGCTCGATGGCATCAGGCTCAGCACCGCAGGCGGTGAGTCCGTCATGAATAGTGCGGGATGATGCAAAGACGGCCTCGATTCCGGTCGGTGGAGCTTGAGCCTGGCTCTGCACAGTTGTTCCCGGCATCATCCACGATGCAATCGGCAGTTCCTTCGGGAGTGTGGCGCGCATGGATCCCGGCGTTGCGTTCACGAAGAGGACAAGATCGGCTGCCGCTGCCTCGATAGCCTGGAAACGGGCTGTGTTATGCACTCGGTCCGGCCTGTCGGGTACACAGACCCGATGTGGCCAGCCGAGTTCCGTTAGAGCGCGTTCGATCCGGGCGGCTTGTTCGATAGATGCGGGAGACGGGTCGAACCCCAGCACGGCGACGTTTGGCCTATCCGGGAGGGGGCGGTCCGCTCGGGACCGAATCGACTCTGCCAATGACTGTACAAGTCGAGAGCGAACAGCCGTAACAGCCTCACCCGCCCGTTCGATGGTGCGCTGGGTCTCCGTGATTCGGGCCGGTGGGATAGGAGGCACTGATAACAGATGCGCCGGCAACTCGTATCCGGGGTGTTCCTCGAAGAAACAGCGAAGTTGAGACACTGCCTCGTCTTGTTCTCCCACGACGAAGACGAGGCGCCCATCGTCCAGCAGTCCGGAGTAGTCGCGCACATGCAGGGCGAGCTCGAGCTGCACGGGGTCCGGCTCGACGACAAACAGCGTCGCGTGTGGCGGCATCCTTCCCGTGATAACGAGAGGCTCCAGCCCCGTCAAAATGCTCGGAAGCGCTGCGTTTTGTCCATCACTGAGGAAATCAGCGAACAGTGCCGTGGCACTGATGCCGGGCATGGAGGAACGCCCGAGCCATTCTCGCTTGCCGGTTGCGGTAGGGATGCGGAATGTGTCAGTCCCGTCCCGACCGACGGCCGGGTGAACGTCCTCGGGAATGCGCGTTTTCTCCACGCAATCTGCAACTCCCGGCTGGCACGTACTGAGCGCGGTTAGATTGCGTCGGTAGCACTCGGTGGGGGAAACAGCCAAGCCTTCTCCTTCTCGGCTACGCGACCTCTGTCATCGCCATCACCCGACCCCGGCCGCCGCATCACGCGTCAGCGCCATGACAAGCATCAGCACGATCCACAAGAGCCACGCAATCCCGCTCACCGCCAATGGCCATCGCGGCAGGGGAGGCCCGTTACCGATGGGAATCGTCGGATCCTCCCAGTCTATTCGCGGCTTGCGCTCCTCGTCCACCGGCTGAGCGGCTGATGAATCGTTCTTTGACCGGTCTTTCTCGTTCAACTTTTCGCTCACGTGGGCTCCATTCAGGAGGTCGACTCCGAGTTATCGAGTCGAATCGGCGGGGACTTCGATGGTGATCGGAATCTCCAAACGCTCCGCCCCGGGCACATTGGTCATCAACGTCAGGACGGTCTGATGCTTACCTTCGACGAGCCGGCCGTCCAGCGCGACATTCAGATAACGAAGGTGTTCGTATCGACTGCTTGCTTCCCAATCCACCGCGGCCTTGACGGCTTTGTTCTCACAGGCAATCTCGGACAGGACCAGCGAGTGTTGAGGAGGTGCCTGCACCTTGACACGGCGCTCAGTACCGGCCGGTGTTCCGTCCTGCCGAAGCAGGATGATCGGCGGCTCCACTTCGATCGGCTCGGGCACGATTCCGAAAACCGGCACCCGCACGAGCGGCTGATCCAGCGAGTTCGTTTTTGCTTCGAGCATCGTCCCGAAGGGCCCCTTCGGAACGTCCTTGCGTAGGGTGAGAAGGACAGAGTATTGGGTTCCCTGGGTGCCTTTCTTGGTCTGCTCGAAGGTCACGTCGAAGTAAGGCTCGGCCGCTGCCTCCAGGATGTCGAATTGGACCTTGTCTGTAGACCGGATTGTGATGGGGGCGAGGCGCTTGCCGGGAAGCGTTGGTTGGCGTGTGGTGTCGATCACACGGGGATGCCACGTCAAGTCACCCACGACCTCACCTCGGATCGAAACATCCCTTTTCCTTTCGAGGCCGTCGATGTTCAGCTTTAGGGTCGCCTTGGTTCTGAGCGCCCCCAGCGACACATCGTTGCTCACCGTCATGCGTAGCCGCTGGCCGGTTCCCTTGCCGGCTTCGAAGGGCTCAGGCTTGAAGCTGAGCGGTGACCACTCGGGAAGTTCGATACCGATGACCCTGACGGACCGGCGCGACGGTCCAGGGTATATGTCGATCGTTCGCCGGACCGTTTCGCCGCGGCGTACCGCACGCAGATTCACGATGGCCGCGGATGGCTGAATCTCGTACAGGTACTGCATATTCGCCTTGAACGTCAGTTTCAACTCCGGTTCGGCGGGGTCGTTCGTCAGGATCGTGACCGACTTGTTCTGGATGCCTCGACGACCACTGCTGTCGAACGTGACGACAAACTCGAGGATCTCGCCCGGGGGAATCACCTTCTGGTCGTCCTTGAGCTTCACCACGGCACAACCGCAACTCGAGCGGGTCCCTCTGATGATCAGGTCGGATTTCCCGCGGTTCTGCAGCAGCCATCGCACATCCGTCTTGTCACCCTCGAGGATCGTACCCAGATCGACCAACCGCTTGGCGACATGGGCCTGCGGACCCTTGACGACTGTTGTTTCAGCCTCCTGAGGAACGGGAGGGAGCTGTGCGAGCGTCGTTGAAGCGCCCGACAGCACTATCGACAGCCAAACCCATCGCCTGATCACCTCGGTATCTCCCTGTAAGGCGTATCTCCACGGCGGATTCTATCCACTGATCCGGCGGGCGGGAAGCGGCCGGGGTGACATGGTACATCTGCAACGGGATGAGCCGGGGAGGTCACAGGATGTTGACGATCGTCACAAACATCGTAGACGGGCACTCCGCCTCCGCTATGGAATCGCCAGCTCCAGGTTATGTGCCCGTGGACCGTCATTTACCTCGCGG
The DNA here is from genome assembly GCA_030622435.1 of Planctomycetota bacterium. Taxonomy (GTDB): domain Bacteria; phylum Planctomycetota; class Phycisphaerae; order UBA1845; family UBA1845. Next base: position 11,204 of record JAUXGE010000012.1, on the reverse strand, counting down.
AGCACGAGCCGCGCGTATCTTCCGACAAGCGCATTCCCCGATTCGAAATGGTATTCGACCGCCTGTGTGCCGCCCGGCTTCAGGTTGGAGATCGGACGGTACTGTCTTTCTCGACCCGGCAGGTTGGCGGACGCTCGGAAGCTCAGCACTTCCGACGAACGATTCGTCACGATGTGTCGAAGCACCAGATCATCATCCTCCACGACAGCCAGTCCCCACACGTCCAGGTCCGACACCCCGAAATCGATCGGTATCGGCACCTCTTCATAGTACGAATCTCCCGTCAGTTTGATCTTGGCAAGGATGGTTTTCTCCCCCGCAGGCTCAATGTGCGGATGCCGCAACACGACGGGATAGCTGCCTGTGTCGGGAGGGGTGATGCTGAAGTTGAAGACGCGCGGCGAGATCTCCCACGCTTTGGGGACCTCGAATACGACGCGTCCAGCCAGCACTCGATCCAGTCCGGACGCGATCTCTATCCGATGCTGTGTCAATTCGGTTCCGGATTCGACATGGGCGGGCTTGATTGACAGCGACGTTCGGAAATCGATCAGCCACCGCTCCACGCCGGAGATCAACACGGGCATCGGCGTCAGGTGCACCATTTGTCGACCCGTTTCGTCCCGTGCCAGCGACGTGGGCACTCCCCACAGGTCAATCTGATTGTTTGCACTTCCAAGTTGGAGTGTGTAACGACTCCCACCGGGTGGTGCGGCCGGATCCCAGATGGCGAGAATTGCCGAGTCGCCATCGTGGAACGCAAGACACTGAACCTCACCACCGACCAGAACACGCTGACCGGGGATGGCGTCGGCAAGAACATCCGCGATTGTCCGCAGGATCAGATACGTCTCCATCGGCTCAGTGACAGGCCCCTGAAGCGTCTGGCGAAAACGCCACGTCTGCGGTACGAACACGGTATCCGCTCCGCAGTGGCGAGCCGTGAGGATGCGCTGAGCCCAGTCGGCCAGGCGAGGACCGCGGCGGTACGAATCCACCGGGAGAGGCTCTACATATACGGACACCCGTTCGTAGCCCAGCCGCTTGTGCTCGGCGATCCTGGTTCCGAACGAGTCCAGACGTACATCATGCCCTAACGCCAGCGTAATCTGCTCGACCGGCGTCTTCTCCTTGCTCGGCTCGAAGGTCGTCGAGGCCGGCAGGGTCAGACGTGGTATCGTGACAAATGGACGCATTACCTCTCGTACGTGAGTCACAGCCTGGACAAGGTCTGTATCATTCGTCTGCGACGTCCCGCGATCCGTCCCATCGGGGCCGATCTGCCACCAGCGGAACGTACTGGCGTGCGGGGCTACTACGGCTGCAAGGTGGTCCTTCCACACGGTCGGGTCGCCCGACAAGAGCTCCGTGAGGGTCTGGACATAGGCGCCGCCACTCCGCGCCATCGAACGAGGTGGACCGAACAGAACACCTGTCAATGCAAAGCTGTTTCTTACCAACGCTTGCAGCAAGCGGTCCTCGGCGCGACGTTCCTTGTGACTGGGCGCCGGACCCGGCAATCCAGTCCATACCGGGAGTTTCGCGGACCGGGCCAATTGATGACGCATCAGGACGAGTTCGGCCTCGGGGTCGGCCCGAGTTCGTGGGTCCACGACCACCCCGAAGGGCCTCGCCAGTGCGTTGACGTCCCTGTGAGGTGATGCCAGTTGGGCGAAAGTCAAGTCACGCGAAACGATCAGCCTGTCGTCCGCCCGCACGTCCAACCGCGCGTGATATAGCCCGGGTGGCAGGTGGCCAACCGCAATTCGTTGCGGCTCGGCACTCCCTCCGATGACCACGGGGACCGGATGCTCCTCCACCAGGCTTCCGTCAGCAGTCGTGATCGACAACAGCCCGTCGAGTGTAGAGTCACTGTCGTCGGCCAGGACGACGCGCAGCTCCTGCGGATCGGTCGGTGTCAACACGTTGCCGGTTGTACCCGTCGAGATCTGGACACGCGGTAGGGCGTAGACGGCGATGTCATCAAACCAGGCACCGCCATGCACGTCGTTCCGGGGAATGTAATGCCGTGGTGGCACTAATTTGCTCCACATCGGTCGTTGAAGGACCCAGGCGATCAGGCCGATCGTGCGTGCCTCCGGTGGGGCATCGGCGAAGAACAACTCGACACGAATCCACTGCCCCTCATCAGCCGGTCCTCCGACATAACGAGAACGGACCAGCGTCTCCGGCAAGGGTCGCCCCGTCTTATCCAGGAAGTGAGCGCTGAGGCAGGCACGAGCATGCTCGAGCTTGTCGGATCGGATGAAACCTTCGATGCGATAGTCAGTGTTGGCACGAACGCGCGTGTCGGGGCCCAGGTACTGGTAGGCAACGTTCCGACCCTCACTGCTGAGGTGAAAAGAAGGGGGGGCGGATAGCCCTACCTCGAAGTCGAATGAACCGTGGGCGTAGTGGGGGAAGCCCCTCGGCCTGAGCAACTCCCAGAACTTCGGCACATCCTCCAGGTTTCCCTCGTCTCGCTCTGCGAAGTCAAACTGGTGAACAACGCGTTTGAGCGCCATATCAGGTGCGCCCGTATTTTGGGCGCGCACCGACCCCACGAGCCCGGTCGCCGATGCGAGCGCGGCCACTCCAAACACGCTCAGGCTACGTGAAAAACACCTCATCTCTTCCCGCTCAAACACGAGACCCTGCGGCATGATTATCGGCGGATCTGTAGGGCCATGTTAACCCCGGGGCATCGGCGGATCGGGGGTGTCGGTGGGCCGGACTGACCGGTTAATGCTCTGTTGCAGCCCGGCCGCCCCGGCTGGGGCTCAATGGTGGAGGGGGGCTGTTCCGCACACTCGGTTCAAAACTCGCTTTGGGTTTATAACAACACCGCAGTAAGGGATGTGGTACACTCCCCGCGGATCACAAGGTCGGAGAGGTACTTCATGCTCTTCATCGGCCCTATGACTTTTATAGTCTTGCTTGCTCTTGCGGCTTGCGTCGTTGTCGGATTGGCCGTCTTGGCCCGGACCCGATCCGCCGGTCGTGGTGGGATTAAGCAAGTTTGTACGCAGTGCCGCAACGTCAATCCGCCGCGGGCCAAGTTCTGTGCACATTGCGGTCGGAGTCTGGAGTCGTAATCAACACGTGCACGAGGTGGCTGGTCGGGTGTTTCGGACGATCAGTGGATTGTCCACCAATGCACGGAACAAGGGGCGGAGCAGGAGCATACGATTAAGCCGGGACGAGGCTCCCGGTTTCGCGATGAAACCTGTTTTATGAGAGGATTTCACCCATGATGGAACATGGTGACAACGTGGTGCGACCATCGATCCAGATGCCCCGGGTTCCGTGGTTGGCGTCGGTCTTCGCGAGTCTGGTATTCCTGGTTGTGCTGGTTGGCTCGGTGTCCTGGTTCGTGATCCGGGTCGAGGTGGAAGCGAACAAGATCCTTGTCCTGGTGAACAAAACGGGCAAGACACTGCCGTCCGAGCTGACGCACGAGTTCGGGGACCAAGTGGTCTTGTATCCCGAGTTGGTGACAGCCATCGCGGCCGTAACCGGCGAAACGGAGAGGGACGTCCGAGAGGGCTACAAGGGCATCCAGTACGACGTCCTGCCCGAGGGGCGGTACTTCCCCAACCCCTACTTTTACAAAAGGATCCAGCAGGACGCCACGATCATCGGCCAGAACGAGATCGGCGTGCTGATCCGTAAGTACGGCAAGCCGCTTCCGTTCCCCAAAACGGTGGCCACGGAACCTGACGAGCGCGGACCCGTCGAGGAAATCCTCAGGCCAGGGCGTCACAACATCAATCTGCTTGCCTATGAGGTTCAGCGTTTCTCGGCCATTCTTATTCCGGAAGGGCATGTTGGTGTGGTCGCCCTGCTGAGTGGTACGGAGCCCAAGCAACACAATACCTACACTGTGGAGCCGGGAGAGAAGGGGGTCCAACGTGAGACGCTGCCGCCCGGATTGGAGTACTACAACCCCTTCCTGAAGCGGATCGAGGTCGTTGACGTACGCAGCCACAAGTACGACATGCTGGGCGAGGACGCGATCCACTTCCCGTCGAACGACAGCTTCACGATCACGATCGAGGGGACGATCGAGTGGGCCATCCTGCCGGATCGCGTTGCCGAGGTGACCGTCGAGTACGGAGATGAGGAGGACATACTCAAGAAGATCATCCTGCCCAACGCCCGTAGCATTGCCAGGATCCAGGGCTCGAAACTGTTGGCCCGTGATTTCATCAGTGGCAAAACGCGTACGGCGTTTCAGGATCAACTGCTGAGCGAATCGAGAGGTGAGTGCTACAAGCAAGGGATCGATATCAAAGCGGCTCTCGTACGCGATATTAAGCCGCCTTCGGAGATCGCCAGCTTGATAAGCCAGCGAGAGCAGGCCGACCAGGACATCGATCGGTCCACCAACAAGATGGAAGAGGCAAAGGCCGAAGCGCTTCTGGTCGAGCAGCGTGAGCTCCAAGATCGGAACAGGTTGCTGGGCGACGCGCGTCGTGAAGTCGTTACCGTGACCAAGAATGCGGAGCAGCGCAAGGTGGTCGCGGTCACACAGGCCAATCGAGCATTCGAGGTCGGCAAGCTCGAACTCGAGGCCGCGGAGAAGGAGGCGTCCGCCGTCAGGTCTCGAGGCCGGGCTGAAGCCAACGTGATCCTCTACGATTATCAGGCACGGGCAGAACCCCTGGCGATGGCGGTGCAGGCATTCGGCGACGGCACAACTTATGCCCAGCAGTTCTACCTGCAACGTGTCGCCCCTTCCATCAAGTCGATCATGTCGAACACCGACGGACCATTCGCCGAAATCTTCAGGGAGCTTCAAACCTCCACGGATGCATCTTCGAAAGGAGGTGGCCGATGATACGAAACCTGATCATCGGGCTCATTGGCTTGTTCCTGATTGCGGTAGCGCTGGTTGGAGGTGTGAGCTGGTTCGCATTTCGGATCTATGTGCCGGAGGATCGATGTGCCGTCTTGATCCGAAAGACAGGTGACCGTTTGCCACCGGGGCAACTCGTGGCGACGGAAAGGGGCCAGAAAGGAATCCAGATGGAGGTCCTCGGACCGGGGCGGCACTTCAGGAACCCCTACAGCTGGGACCACGAGCTGAAGCCACTGACGACAATCCCGGCCGGTGACCCGAGCACGTGGGAGTGGGTTCACTCGCTCAGCGAGCGGCAACGCAACGAACTGCGAGCCGGGAAGTTCAAGTTCGAAGGCAAATTCCCGCAGATCGGTGTCGTGACACGGAAAGTAGGCAAGGAAGCAACAGCGGGCCAGATCATCGTCAAACGCGAGTCGGGGATCACGGGTATTCTCGAGGAAGTTCTCACGCCGGGCACCTACAAGATCAACCCCTACGTGTACGATGTCAAAAAGCACCCCGCCGTCGTGATACCGGCCGGCTTCGTGGGCGTCGTGACCAACCTGTTTGGCGATCAGCCCGCGCGTGTATCACCGGGGAGTTCCACGGCGAGATCGGGTCAAACTCCTGAAACCCCGGGAGATTCGACCGAGGCCGAGAGCGTCAGCTACGTCCGCCCGCTGGCGAAGCCCGGGGAGCGTGGGACGTTGCGTAACGTTCTCCAACCGGGAGTGTACTTCATCAATCCGAAGCTCCAGAAAGTCACGCTACTCGAGATCGGCTTCAACGAGTACTCCCAAACCAAGATCACGGAATCCGAGAACCTGCGCATCTCGTTCCCGTCGGATACGGGTTACCTCATTCGTGTCGGGGTAACGGTGATCTGGGGGATTCATCCACAGCACGCGGCCGAGATCATCAACGAGTACGGCAACATCGACCGCGTACTGGACAAGGTCATCGGTCCGCAGCTCCGCTCCATTTGTCGGAACATCGGTTCGACCTATTCGGCCCGGGATTTCATCCAGGGTGAAAAGCGGGAGATGTTCCAGCGGGCACTGACGGAGGAGTTGCAGCGCATCTGCCGTGCGAAAAACCTCGAGGTGCTCTTGGCCCTTATACGCGAGATCGAGGTGCACGCTCCGGCGGGCGGGCAAAGCGGCGACGAAGTCACCGAGGATCTCAAGAGGACCATCCAGGAGAGCTTTGTCGCGAACGAGAGTCGGTTGACAAAGGTCAAACAGCGCGACGCGGCCGCTGTTAGAGCAACGCTCGAAGAAGAACGTAAGAAGGTGGAAATCGCCCGTGAAACGATCACGGCGGAGACACGCGTGATGGTGGCGAACATCCTCGCCGAGGCCGAAAAGAGCGCCGCCGAAATCAGCGCGCAGGGGCAACTCGAAGTGGCGACCATCCAACAGGAAGTCGCGCACCTTGCGGCCCAACGGACCGAGATCCTCGGCAAGGCGCGCGCCGACGTCGAGAAGATGAAGAAGGAGAGCGAGGCCGAGGGCTACCGTATGCTCGTCGACGCTTTCGGATCCGGCCACGCCTACAACCTGTATACGTTCGCCGAGAACTTTCAGCCGGAGTCGATCCGCCTCTTCTTTGCCGGCGACGGGACCTTCTGGACGGACCTTTCCCGCTTCGAGGAACTCGGCGCGGCGAGACTGCTGAGGCCGGCGCCGGAACCGGATTCCGATGCGCTGTCTGCCGAGCGAACAATCAATGCCGCATCTCGAGAATAGTACGAGTATGTTGCGATGCGAGCATGTTTTGTAGCATCAGAGCCGCGACCGTGAGGGAGCGGGGACACAGCCGTGCTACCTCCGCGTTCCCGGTTTTGTGGACGCGCTAAACACGTACGCGGCGGTGGTAGCGGGAGTGACGGTCCGCTCCGATAACGGGGATTGGCGGTGTGCTGCGCCTCATGGTAACCTCTTGCCGTTCAGCCGGCCTTTCTATATGAGGGTGGGTACGGAGAGAACAACACACAACACCGTGAGTGACCAGTGGGCAAGCGACGCAAGGGATCGAGCAAAGCGGGAAAGGGTCCACCTGATCGGGCCGGTGCGGATCACACCCAGGGGCAAACACCAGCCCCAGACCGATCCGGTCGCGACAGGGCGGCTTCCGGTGCGCGCAAGGAAGCGAAAGGGCGCAGACGCTCCTGGTACGAGGCCAACCGGTCCGACCTGAAGTTCCTCCTCATCTTCGGCCTATGCCTCGTCGCCTACTATCTCCTGACGCTGACGCCGCCGGTTAAAGAGGGGTTCTTCCCCTCTTACCTGCGGCTCAATGCGCAGGTCTCGGCGGCCCTGCTGGATTTCTTCGGCGAAGAAGCCACCGCCGAGGACAGGTCGATCATCTCGGCGAAGGGACCGGCCATCGAGCTCGAACGAGGATGTGACGCCGTCGAACCGTCGGCACTGTTCGTCTCGGCCGTGCTTGCTTCACCGGTGCCGTTCCTGGCGAGGCTGGCCGCGGCGGGCGTCGGGACGGCGCTCTTGATGCTGCTCAACCTGGTTCGGATCATCACGTTGTATCTGTTCCGCGTTTACTATCCGTCGTTGTTCGAGACGATGCACTTGGACGTGTGGCAGGTGCTGTTCATTCTTCTTGCGCTCTTTCTCTGGGCGGTCTGGGCTTCGCGGGCGTCGCGAAGCCGGATCGCAGAGCCCGATGCTTCCACCTAAAAGGCTGGGACGATTCTTCCTCCTCGTGGCAATCATCTACGCTGCGCTCATGGCGCCATGGCCCGGTGTGCAGAGCGGGTACGCCGGGTTGTTTCGCACTGGCGGAAACGTTGTCTTCTCCAGGTTCTGGTTGTGGTCGGATGCCGGGGTGCGCTTCATCGACCTCGAATCACTCGAGCCGGGCGATCTGGCACCCGGCACCCCAAAGATTGAGGCCACCGGCACGCTTGACACGCTCATGGAATTGCGTAAGCGCGGCGCACCCAAGCTCGGGTATCTTCGCATCAGCAGCCGCTATGTGGGCTACGGCCCGACGGTGGTCGTGATCGCGCTCGTGCTCGCCACGTCCATCCCGTGGTCACGGCGCGGATGGGCGCTGTTGTGGGGGATGGTGTGGATCCACCTGTTCATCGTGCTGCGCGTTACTCTGACGCTCCTGGCCGGCGGCTTCGCCGCGGATAAAGAGTTTGCAGTCTTCGCACCGAGCGTGTTCTGGATGGGTGTTTTGACGAACATGGAGAAGCTCCTCTCCGACAATCCCACGGTGTCCTTCGTCGTTCCGGCGTTCATCTGGTTTCTCGTGGCGCTGCGCCATGCGAAATGGCGTGATCGGTCCGACCCGATCGACCGTGACAGCCCGGTAAGGGAGCGGTAATCTGCAGTAGACCTCAGCGCACATTCGCGCACCGTCGTTGAGTTTCAGGACCGTCTTTGAGGAAGATGATTATGTCGGCATCCTCACGTCTAGAGGAGTTGCTCCGGCAAAACACGATGCCGGCCGCACCCGAGTTGGTTATGCGTGAGGATGACGGCCGGCTCCGGTGCCTGGCCTGCGGGCACCGCTGCTCGATCCTGCCGGACCGCACCGGCGTCTGCCGCGTACGGTTCAACGAGGGTGGTGAGCTGCGCGTGCCTTCGGGCTATGTTGCAGGTGTAGCTGTCGACCCGATCGAGAAGAAACCTTTCTACCATGCATATCCCGGCCGCGATGCTCTTTCCTTCGGAATGCTGGGGTGTTGTCTCCACTGTCCGTTTTGCCAGAACTGGATCACGAGTCAGACACTGCGGAACAACGAGGCCGTGGCCCGCCCGAACTTCTGCGCGCCCGAAGCTTTGGTGCGCGCCGCGGTCCAACACCGTGTTCCCGTTATGGTCAGTACGTACAACGAGCCGCTGATTACGGCGGATTGGGCGGTCGAGGTGTTCAAGCTAGCGACGGCCGAGGGCATAGTCTGCGGGTTCGTCAGCAACGGCCACGCCACACCGCAAGTGCTGGAGTTCATTCGGCCGTACGTCAGCCTGTGCAACGTCGATCTGAAGTGTTTCACCGACGCCGGGTATCGAAAGCTGGGGGGCGTGATCGACAACGTGCTCGATACGATCCGGCGATTGCACGAGATGGACTTCTGGGTCGAGGTCGTCACCCTGATCGTGCCGGGCTTCAACGACAGCGACGATGAACTCGAGCAGATGGCCGACTTCGTTGCGGGTGTGTCCTGCGACATCCCGTGGCACGTCACGGCGTTTCACCCTGACTACAAGATGACCGATCCGCCGCGCACGCCCAGCGCGACGCTGGTTCGTGCTTATGACATTGGAAAGGCAGCCGGCCTCGAGTATGTCTACCCCGGAAACACGCGCGGCGTCGGGGATCGCGAGAACACCTACTGCCCGTCGTGCGAGCAGTTGCTCATCCGCCGCCGCGGTTTCGTCGTGGACGACAACAAGATGAAGGGCGGGGCCTGCCCACACTGCCACAAGAACATCGCCGGCGTCTGGGAGGACAATCCGCCGTCGCGCACCCAAGGTTCCGGCATGCCGCTTCCTGTGGTTCTCTCCTGAGGACCGCGCGGATGTCAGTGCACCGCTTCGAAAGCCTATCCCGAGCCGCGTGGCCAGTGCCGGAGCTGTGGCGTCTGACGCGCAAATCAACCGGTGGAATCGTCACTAGCCCGTGGTGGAAGGGCCTGTCTCATCCAGAGCCCCCAGTCTCAGGGCGAATCACCGGGGTGTATGGCAACGATGGGTTGGGCATGAGTACCACGGGCCGGATCCCATCGTCCACGGTTACCACGAAACTGTCAGTTCCGAGTCCCTCACGGGTGGTCAGAGTAACGACGAACGTGCCGTCTCCGTTGTCCCGTATCTCCCCGACCTTCGAGATCCCGGCACTGTCGGGTGCGTGCGTGACCGAAAGGCGGCGGATTGGCACGTTCACGCGCTGACGACGCCAGCCCCGAAGTGTGATGAGCATCCTCGCCGTGCCGGAGCCGCTGGGACGAAGTGCCGGCGGTACGAACTCCACCCGTGACTGGACCGCATCCGGGCGACCAACGAGGCCGGCCCGCCATTCGTCGAACATGTTCTGCAATACAAGGACCGCGTCCTGCTTCTCGTCCGGATTACGACAGGTGACACTGAGCCGCATGAACGGAGCGCGCTCCTTTGGACTCGAGCTGCCGCAACCAGTGTAATCCGCGTCACCGATGCGTGTGACCAGCATACCCCCACGATGCCCGGACTTTGTGAAGTCCGGCGGGGGGCAGCCGCAGTCGCTCGGATCGTCTTTGTCCGGGCAAGAGCAACGGCGGTCTCCTCCGGCCACCCGGGCTGCCTGCATCCCGGCCATGAGCTTGGTGGGAATGTCGCCGGGTGTGTCGCGCAGTGCTTTCTCAACAGCCGGCACGACGCAGTTGCCGGCGAGGATGTTGCCCTGGATGGCATAGACCATAGTTCCTTGCGACCCGACGACACCACCGGCCCAGGGGGCCGTGGAGGTGCCAGTAAAGTTGGTGGCGCGGCCTAGTGTGTCGGCGATGCCGTATTGCCGTTTGTCGTGCCCAGGAACCTCGGACAGCTTGTCGAGTATGGTCTGCGGTGCTGTGCCTGTCCTGAGGCCTTCGAAGATGATCGGCCTTCGCGAGCCGTCAGGGTCGCTCGCGGCTTGGCAAATACCCACTCCCTGGCCGACAACGATTCGGACAAGGGGCAGCAGGTCACCGCCCGTGTTGCAGGTGGTAATGCCGGCGGCAAGCTCCTTCGTCTGAGTGTCGGCGATAACGATGGACCAGGTGCCGCGAGCCGCGGTTGCGGTTAGTGCCAGAAGGATTGCAGTCAAGCTGCCTATGCGGAGCCGTAATCCCGTACACATTCGGATACCTCCAAGCAGACTTCATCCTTCCGTACCCATGGTGCCGCTTGGAGGCACGCAGATCAAACGTCGAATGTTGTCGCTCCCGCGGCAGCGCCCGGAATGCACAACCGGTATAGATTACAAACCACCGTGCGATGTGGTATTTTCGACATTCGACATTCGCCATTCTGCATTCGCAAACGTTCCGGTATGCAACGTCGGGGTCTACCTGCACGCCTGTCAGGCGTTCGCTCGGTGTGGCCGTCCTCGGTGCCTGCTGGACACCCGCGATCACAGAACTTAGATTGAGGCCCAGGGAGGTACGTACGTGAGTGAACAGTCCTCGCTCGACAGCACGCAGGAGTCACCTCCCGCGCCGGCCGGCCGAATACGTGTCGGTTCTTGGAGGCGCAGGTCCATGCGCATCGCCGCGGTTTTCATCCTGGGCTACCTCGCCTGGTGTGCGATTCTCTGCGTCCTCCAGGATCACATCCTGTTTATGCCCCACTTTGCCCCGGCGCCTTCGGCGGAG
>JAUXGE010000091.1 GCA_030622435.1 Planctomycetota bacterium | reverse complement strand
CGGCGTACGCGCTGAAGTCTTCCTGTTTGATACCGAAGGCGATGTGGCTGTAACCCGAAGGGGCCGAGCCGCGTGTCGCGGGGTCCAGTGAAAGACACAACCATACGCCGGGTATCTGCAGGTAGGCTCCGGTATCCCACAAGGCCACCGGGCTGAAGCCCAGAATCTTCGAGTAGAACTCGAAAGACCGGCAGAGATCTGACACGGAGAGCGTGATATGGCTTAGGCCGTGCAGCACTATCTTGGTTCCGTGACACGAACACCTTGGGTGCCTCCCTTTATGGCATCTTGCGCCGGCTCCGCTGGTCGCGTCAACGTCGCGGGCCGTTTCAACGCCCGGCCTCGTGAATCGGCTACTGGTTTGACCTGCGGCTCTTCGAGTATACTGGACGCCGAGGGTTGCCATGAAACACGGGGTGCCAAGAAACACGATGGAATGTTGCTGGCGTGACGTAAGGCCACGATCCGAAACGGCGAAAGCCGGGCAGGGGGAGGACCGATAATCCTAAGGGTACCCGGCGCCGAACGTGTACCCGATTCCTGTGGCTGCTCGTCTGCCGGCGCGATTGGAGGAGTGAAACCGTGAGTCCCGTGAAGGGTGTGACCGCAAGGGCCGATACGCCGATGGTCGTGTGCTCGCGCGGACGTTCGCGCGGGCTAAAGCCCGCGGCTCGGATGATGATCATCCTCCTTGGATGGTTGTTCGGTTTGCCGGTGACCGTTGCTGCCGAGTCGATCGTCTTCACGCAGATTCCTATTGCGGTGGCCAACGCGGACAAGGCATCATCGGAGGCGATCGGTGCGGCGTCGGGTTTGCCTGCGGGTAGTCGGATTGTTCGGTTCGATCCGGACATGTCTGATCGGAATGTCACGGTCTTGACGCCGAGCTTCGTTGTTGCCGGTCGACCGGACGTCTCCTTCGACGGGAAACGGATCCTCTTCGTCGGTAGGCAACGAGCCGGTGAGCCACTTGGCATGTGGGAGATGGATGCGGGCGGTGGGGCGGTGAAACGGATCACCCCGGAGGTTGGCTCAACGTTCGGCATTACGCCCGACAAGGCGATTGCCCGTCTGATTGCCGGGCACGCGAACATTAACAAGGCCATCTATCTGTCTACGATCTACACGATCGACGCGGACAAACCTGTTTATCAGATCGCCTTCCACAGCGACGCGGACAGCTCGAAGTCCGGTTCCCTGTTCACCTGCCGGATGGATGGTACGCGCGTTCGGCGTATCACGTTCGACCCGAACGGCGTAAGTGGTGCTTACCAGCTAAGCGACGGCCGATTGCTATTCAGTCGCAGCTTGGGACCGTCGGACGCGGGTTCAACCGATTTCACCGGAGCGACGGACCTCATGACCGTGCATACCGACGGCGCGGACCTCTTCCCGTTCGCTGCCGTCCACGAGCCCCCGGCCGTTCGTTCGATGCCCTGCGAGACAACTGATGGATGGGTGTATTATGTGGAGTCGGTCGCGGGACGAGATGATCCCGGAGGATCGCTCGTGGGCGTTCGGCGCACTCGAAGTCTGCACACCCGGCGGGTCATTGCTGACGACTCGAGCGGGCTCTTTCACTCCCCCTGTGCGCTTCAAGGTGAGACACTCCTTGTTTCCCATCGAAACCCGTACGACGATTCATCCGTTGCCAAACGAAAGCACGGTGCATCATACGGCCTCTGGACGCTCGATGTATCAACAGGGACCATGCTGACCAGGATCTATGATGACCCGATGTGGCACGAAGTCGATGCTCGAGTGCTTGGTCCGCGGCGCATCCCGGATGGACGTTCCAGCGTCGTGGATAATCGTGTTGATTTCGCCCATTTGTACTGCCTGAACGCTTACCAATCGGATCGTGAGGAAGCTGGGGCGATCAGCCCGGGGCAAATTCGGCGACTTCGATTGTATAGGGCCTGTACGGATGACGGCGTGGTATCCGGCGCAAAGGCGCTCAGCGGGACGACGGACCAAGAACACACCGGGTCGTCATGTGGTAGTATACGGGAGGAGTTGCTGGGAGAGGCTCCGATCGAGGATGACGGCTCGTTTTTTCTGGAGGTGCCGCCTCGAACACCGCTACGCATGGAGACGCTCGATGCCGAGGGCAACGTGTTGCAGTCCATGCGGAGTTGGGTTTGGGTGATGCCCAAGGGGCGGCGGGGATGCATCGGATGCCACGAGGATCGCGAGATGTCGCCCTCCAATCGTCATGTTACCGCTTTGCGGAGACGACCGACGCGAGTTGGGCTTCCCTATATACCGCACGACCCGTTCCGAGGCAGGCGATCGAGCGAACACGGGGGACGAAGATGAGGCGTGTTGTTCCCATCGTGGTACCGATCCTTTGCGTCTTGACGTGCAAGGTCTTTGGCCAGGTTCAACGAGAGGCGGAGTTCCCACTCTTCGTGGGTCGGGATATATGTGTCGAATGTCACGGCCCGGGTCACCGCGCGAAACCGTGTGGATTGCGAGCGGTTCCCGAGCATGATCGCGCCTACTCCGCTCTCGCGAAGCCGGAGGCTCTCGAGATCGCCGCGCTCTCAGGTGTGATTCGGGCACCGAAAGAGAGTCGAATCTGCCTGAGCTGCCACGCCGCCGCTGGCGACGTCGGGCGGCTATGGACAACCGGTACGTTCAAGCCCGAGCACGGCGTGCAGTGTGAGTCATGTCACAAGGCCGGCAGTCTTCACGTACGGTCGCGTCGCGCGTTCGATTCGGGTGTCGGCCGCGTGACCTTCGATGTTGCTCCGGCGCATGAACCGGAAACCTGTGCAGCGTGTCACATGGCCATGCCGTCTCACGAAGAGGTGCTCGTCTGCGGGTTCCGGCGTTCACCTGAGGATCGATTATACAAGACGCCCGTGAACCTGACCGTCTCGCCGAGCGGCAACCGGCTATACGTTGTGTGCGAGCAGAATAATAGCATCATCGTCGTGGATACTCGAGACCACCGCGTGTTGCGCGAGATCACCGTTGGCCTGCGCCCGCAGAACGCAGCCGTCAGCCCTGACGGAAAGATGCTCTACGTGACGAATCGAATGAGCGACACGCTGACGGTCGTTGATGCTTCCTCCGGTCGTGTTTTGCGGGAGGTGGTCGTCGGGAATGAGCCGCACGGCGTCGTCACGAATCCTGAAGGAACACGGCTGTACGTGGCCAACACCGGGCAGAACTCGATCTCCGTTCTCGAAACGGACGAGTTCAAAGAGCTGAAGCGTCTGACCGCGGGTATGGGGCCGTGGTCGCTGGCATTGAGCCCGGACGGTCGAACCGTTTACGCCACGAGCGTCCGCCCGAACCTCGGTCTATTCCGCGATCCGCCGCAGTCGGAAATATCCGTGATGGATGTGAAGCGGGGCGTGATCACCGGGCGACCGATTGCGGATGAGGCCAACATGCTCCAAGGGATCGCCTTTGTCCCCGAGCGCAACGCAGCGTTGTTCACATTCATGCGGACGAAGAGTCTCCTGCCTATCACGCGGATCACGCAGGGCTGGACGATCACCAACGGACTAGGTGTGGTCTGGTCGGACGGGCGGGTCGATCAGGTTTTGCTGGATGAGCCTGGGGCGTACTTCCCCGACCCGTGGGACGTGGCCGTCAGTCCCGACGGTCGTCATGCGCTCGTTACGAGCGGAGGTGCCGACGAGGTCGCGGTCGTGGATGTCGCTCGTTTGTTGGAGACGATTGCCGGGGCGACGGACCGGGAGCGGTTGGAGGTTCTTCCGAACCACTTGGGAATGAGCGGCCGGTACGTCTTGAAGCGAATAGATGTGGGAAGCAATCCTCGCGGTGTGGTGTTTTCACCGGACGGGCGATGGGCGTACGTCGTCAACGCGCTTGATGATTCCGTGAGCGTTATCGATACGGCCGAGTTCACGGTGTGTAGTGTGATCAACCTGGGCGGGCCGTCTCAGATCAGCGAAATCCGGCTTGGATCAAAGCTGTTCCACAGTGCGGACATTTCCTATGGCCGCCAGTTCTCCTGCCGCAGTTGCCACCCCGACGGCCACATCAACGGGTTGCCGCTCGATATCGAGGCTGACGGCATCGGCGTGCATCCGGTGGACAACAGGACGCTCCGCGGCATTTTGGATACGGCGCCGTTCAAATGGGAGGGGACGAACCCCTCGCTCCACCGGCAGTGCGGAGCTCGCTTGGCCGTTTTCTTCACGCGACTTGCTCCTTACGACCCGGACGATCTGGATGCCCTCGTGCGGTACATGTGCACGATCGAGCATCCGCGTAATCCTTATCGGAATCCGGAGGGATTGACGCTTGCACAGCGGCGGGGGAAGGTCGTCTTCGAACGCGAGCACGCCAACGACGGTACGCCGCTCGACATTCGGCAGAAGTGCATCCCATGCCACACCGGCGCATATCAGACCGCCCGGTTCTCGACGCCTATTCGAAACACGATGTGGTTCGACGAGCCTCTCGAAGAGGCTATAGACGACCTTTTCGACGCCAGGTCGTTCGGTGAACTCGGCATGTATTATTACGTCGAAGTGAACGCAAAGCCCAACATGTTCGATGTTCCACACTTGACGAACATCTACAACAGCGGACCGTACCTGCACAACGGTGGCGCCAACACGCTGGAGGAGGTCTGGACGCGCTTCAGTGTTGCCGACGATCACGGCAAGACAATCGACCTTACACGACAGCAGTTCAACGATCTGATTGCCTACCTTAAAGCTCTGTGAGGGATCACTCCGTGCTGCGAAGCCATGACGTTTATCAATCAGTTGTCGCCGCGGGCATCGTCTTGTTGTTTGCGGTGCCTCGGTCAGCCGTGGCAGGAGAGCGGAGCACCGCTGCCGATCCGTTGTTCTACGACACTTGGGAGCACTTCACGACCGGCGATGGACTGCCTCACGATAGCATTCGGGCTATCCACGTGGCCCAGCCGCATGTCTGGGTCGGAACCGAGGGAGGACTGGCGAGGTTCGACGGACGGACATGGAAGAGCTGGACAAAGAAGGACGGGCTTGGGTGCTCCACCGTCATGGCCATCGACGTCGATCCTCGAACCGATGAAGTGTGGATCGGGACGTGGGGGGGCGGTTTGGTCCGATTCAGCGCGGGGCGGTTTGATCGATTCAGCCAGTTAAACAGCGGATTGGCCGGCGATCTCATCTTCGACGTTTGCATCGCGGCAGGTCGCATCTGGGTTGCTACCAGCGCCGGGCTCTGTGTTTACGATCCAGTGGCCGACGAATGGGTGTTGCATTTCGCCCGTAGAGCCGACAGGCCGGAGTCTGTCATCACACGCCTGTGCAGGAGCGGCTCCGACCTGTTCGTCGCAGGCTGGAACGGAAAGGTTCAGCAGTATGACCACCTGCAACACGCCTGGAAGCCGGCTGGGGAGGCCGGACACAGTGCCCCGGCAGCGTCCGGGTTGGCTGTGCGTTCTCGCATGGGCATGGTTGGTTTCTCACTGGCCGGTTTATCGCGTTGGCTGGTGACGCAGAGAGAACTCTACCGGCAGCATGAGTCTGGACGGTGGGATGCTCTCCGCATCGACCTCGATTCCGATGCCGACAATTTCGTGCGGTGCCTGGCCGCACGTAATGAGACGGAGATCTGGGTAGGCACGAACAAGGGGCTGCGATGCCTCGTGGATTGGCCAAATGGCACGTGGGTCACCTATCGCCGGTGTGGAGGAGGTTCGGGGCTCGTTAGTTTGAGCCGGGGCGGTGGAGAACCCGAGAGGCACGCTGTCGCCTCGACCATCCCCGACAATCGGATCCGTTGTGTTGCGTTCGACTCGGACAGCGTCTGGGTCGGGACCACCCGCGGGCTTGCCCGCGGCTCGTCAAAGAAGCCATTGAGTGATTCGTTGCCCGCCTCGGACGGTGCGAGACAGGTTTGCCCACCGTTGGAGTTCGCGACGGCCTCTGCCGCCGAGGAGGGTGCCGTACACATGCCGGAGGATTTCCCGACCATCGGTGTGCTGGCACCCATTGTCCAATCCGTCATGTTGCCCGGCGCCGAAAAGATCGGCGCGAAGGAGTCGGGTCGTGCAGATCGGCTTGCCGTTCAACTCGCCGTTGTGGAGGCCAACGCCCACGGCGGTTATCGCGGACGCGTGCCGTTTGGATTGGCCATGGGGTTGCGTGGCTATGAGCGTTACGGATGGGGGACGTTCGAGGACGACTTCGGGACGCTTCTCAACCGCGGAAACGCGCTTGGGATCGTCTCCTCTGTCGGTTTGGGGGATATTATCAGAAGTGCCGTTGCCTTCCAAACCGAGGTGCCTGTCGTGACCACGTCGGCGTCGGCTTCCCATTTCCACTCAGGGGTCAACCCTTGGGTCTTCCGATGTCCGGGTGACGACCCGCGCCGTGACGAGCGGTTGATCGAGTACATTGTCAAACACTACGGTCATACTCGCCTGGGTTTTGTGCGAACACCGGACAAATCGGATGAGGCTCGTCTGTCCCGATGGAGCAGTCTGGTTCGGCGTCGGTTCTCGTCGAGCGGGATTTCAATAGAAGAAGTTGGGTACGGTCCCGATTCGGGGGATCCGGCCGAAGCGTTGCGTTCGCTGGACCGAGCAGGGGTCGAAGTCGTTATGACTTGCTGCGACGCGGCGTTGTCGGCGAGCATCCTGGTGCGTATGCGAGAGCTCGGGATGGGCCAGCTCTTTGTCGGCGACGAGCGGATAGTGTGCGACGAGTTCCTCGATCTCGCCGGGGTTCGAGCCGCCCCGGTTCTCGCCCTCGTTGGATGTCCCTATCGTGGACGCGGTGAGAAACTTGCCCGTTTTACCGAGAAATACCTGGCGCAGAACACGGAGGCGCAGGCAAGGGGGGCCCCTTCCCCTGAGGCCTACCTCACCTTTCACGCCACCAGCCACCTGCTGCATGCAGTCAATCTTGCCGGTCCGGACCGTGACGCCATCCGCGCCATGCTAGTCAAGCTCCGTGACGTATGGCTCGGGGTTCTAGAGGACGGCCAATGGAGATTGTTCTCGGTTCCCGTGCGATAGCTATGGCAGGAATCCCACTTGCACGGCTGGCTCCGTCGGGTAGGGTAGTATTGTTCCTTGGACTCGTCGGGCCGAGTGGAGACAAACCATGGACGTCAAGATGCGTGCGAGCCCTAAAACGGTGGAGGGCTTGTTGAAATCTGCGTTGGTCCTTTCTCGGACTGTTGATTTCGTGCTGGAGACGCACGTTGTCGAGTCGGCGGTGGATCTGCCGCTGTCTTCGTCGAAGGTACAGCTTCTACGACTGTTGGGTCGCCGAGGTGGGCAGATGCCCAGCCAGGTCGCCAGGTTTCTTGGCGTAACCAAATCGGCCGTTACCCAGATCATCGACTCCATGGTCCGTGAGAAGCTTGTGAGCCGTCGTACGGCCAAGGGGGACCGTCGTGAGATCAGTCTGCAACTGACCAAGAAGGGACGCGAACTATACCTCGCCGTTTCCAGGGCACAACGGCACTGTATCCGCAACATGCTGCGAGAGGTTCCAACGCGGGATGCCGATCGGTGGATCGACACACTCAACGAGATCAGTAACGGTTTGGCACAAGCGGAACAGGCGTTCAAGCACTTCTGCGCACAATGCGCCGCTCACCATGACGGGCGTTGTGTTCTCGTCGATGGCGACGCGGACTGCCAGTTTTTCGGAAAGAGCAAGCGAAAAACCAAAAAGACCGTCAAGCGAAAGAAAACCGGAACGGCCAAGCGGTCGTCGCCCGCCAGGTCTGCTTCACGTTGAGCACGCGACAACGGCGCTCGCCTTCGAAGTCAACTTGAACTCGCTGGTAGTTTATGCGCACCGGGCGCGCACCTGGGCCTCGAGGCGGTATGCCGCTCAGTGTGCGCAACCAACCCCACGGAGTCTGGGCCTGCGTGCCGATTCTCCACATTCAATCCGCCAAGTGGGATCGCATCCTTCTGGCAGCCTGTTGAAAAAGAGTCTCTTTCTCGTGTGGCACCGGCTTCAAGCCGGTGAAAACGCGGGCTGGAAGCCCGCGCCACACCTTCTTCAACGGCCTGCTAGGGTCCGCACGGAGTTAGATCCGGTTCGAACGGATAACCGAGCCCGATGAATGCTTCGATACAGTAGGTCAGATCAGCGATGCCGATCAGTTGATCGGGCTCTCCCGGATGGATATCACATCTTGCCTTGGCCGGCGCACACGGGAGATTCTTGAACTTGTCCAAAATGCCCGTGCAGTCAGTCGCAACGCCGACGGAGCCGTCTGGTGGGCCACAAGGACACCCCGTGCAGTCGCTCAGGCAGTCGCCCCAGGCGGAGGTCGGCACCGATAGCGGAGCGGAATAATCCTCCTCCAGACCCTGGTCGCACCCTTCGTCGAACGCCTGGATCACGAAGGTAGCGCTGGGAAGAACGGCTTCGTGGAATATATGCACGAGTTCCAACGCTCCCCAATCGGTGAAATAGGGCTCGCACTGGAGCTTCGAGACCCACAGGGTGTCATGTTCCAGCCCTGGTGCCGGACCGCAGCCCTCGGGCGGTGGCAGGGTCTGTCCGGAGTTCTCGCACATTTCCTGAGGCGGCCCCAGCCACAGTTGCTCACCCTCGAGAGCGGAGAAGGGATCGGGGACATCCGTCATCGTTACGCGAAGCGCCGTTTGAGAACCCGCGTTCGTTGGCTGGAATGACAGGTAACGGCCCTTGGAGAAGCCAGGCTCCTCAGCGAGGGGAGCGCCGGGCGGCATGCACTCACAGTCGTCCGGTATGCCGTTGTCGTTCGTGTCGGAGTCGCACTCGTCGGGGATACCGTTGGTGTTGCAGTCGGGTGCACCCGGATCAATCGGCGGGACTTCACACTCGTCGGGGACACCGCTGCCGTTACAGTCATTGCCGGCAAGCTCGCAAGCGTCGAGAACGCTGTTGCCGTTGCAGTCGTTGCCCTCGAGCTCACAGAGATCTGCGATGCCGTTCCCGTCGCAGTCCGCCATGGACTCACAGGTGTCCGGTATGTAATTGTTGTTGCAGTCAAAGGGCGAGGGAGGATAGAACGTTAAACCCGCGGGGTCGACCAGATCCGGATCGGCACGGTTGAAGGTGCGCCACGAGCGCCCGGTCTGCCCGTTAAGTTCGTAGATTCGCACGACGCCGCCACCGTAGGTGGCTACGTAGAGATAGCCGTTGGCACCGTACGCGATATCGTGGACCGCCCCGGGACCGGCACCTACCGATCCGAACACGCCCATGTAGGCCCCTGTCTGCTCATCGAAACGAATGATCTGTGAGTTGCCGGAGCTGGCGACGAGCAGATCTCCGCTGGGATGGAAAGTCAAACCATGCGGCTGGTACAGTGCCGCATTGGCGTAGGCGCGCACGAACTGCCACGCCGGACCGACTTTCTCGTACTCCAGAACTTGATGATTACCGTAACTCACGACGAAGAGGTTGCCGCCTTCGCTGAACCCCACGCCGTAGGGGAACCACAATCCGTTCGCACCTGACGCGATACATTCACCCAGGCACGTGTCTGATTCCGTGTTGTAATGGAAGACGCTGTTCGTGCTTCGGCTGGCTATGTACAAGAGGCCGTCGGGTCCAAAAGCCAGACCGGTCGGATACGTCCCGCATGGATTCAGGTCGCCGATGTAGTTGCCAAGGGCGTCCAGCTCCACCACGCGGTTGTCGCCGCTGCTGCTGACGTAGATGTGCTGGTCGGGACCGACAATCACGTCGTCGGGATCGGTGAGATGCCCCGCACCGAAGGAGCCCACGGCCGACCCGACATCGGGGTAGAAGCCACGGACAAGACCGTTCCCGTTGCTGACGACCAGCAGGCCATCCGGTCGGCCGGCATCATCCCAATCCCAGATGCCGTCGTCGTCACAATCCTGGCATTCATCCGGAACCAGGTTGCGGTCGATGTCCGCGTCCAGGTTGTTTTGAAGCTCGTAGAAGTCAAACTGCCCGTTTTCGTTGCAGTCCGTTTCACACTCGTCCGGGAGGGAGTCGGCGTTCATGTCGGAGCTGAAGCCGCCGGCGATATCACAGTCATCAGGAATGCCGTTTTCGTTGCAATCCCGTTCGCAAGTATCGAGAAGCGCGTTACTGTTGCAGTCGTCGCACCACGCTTCGCCTGTGCCGGTGCAATAGAACATATCCAAGCCGTCATTGACGCCGTTGTGATTGCAGTCGGTGGGTGCGTACTGGACGGAAAACGAGGCGTAGCCGACCAGGTTGCATCCGTACTCGATGCGCATGTAGCCGTACTCTCCCCAGTCAGGCCCCCAGGAATTGCGGAGAATCCAGACACCGTTGGTACCTTGGCTGTCATCCCAACCGACCAGGGCCACGGCGTGGGTGATCGACGTGCTTGACCAGGCGTTGAACACGCCGCCCAGATACGCCTGGAAGGCATAATCCGCGGCGATGCAGATCGCTATCGGACCGGAGTCCAGGATTGCCTGTTTGAGATATGGGACGTCAGCCAGGTCTTCGCTGCCGACATAGGTGTAGTCGTTGATGCAGTAAGGGTGGTCGTAGGGAGGGTTGCATGCGACGTCGTATGCTTCGTAAGGAAAATCCTCTTCCAAAACAGCACCTTGCTCGGTGCAGAGAAAATCATTCAGAGTACAATCGTGCCAGCCACCGCTGCAGCTCCCGCAATCGGTGCAGGCCATAGGCCACTGCTCGGCGAGATCCACCTCGATCCCCTCCTTGATCATGATGGCAGCCTCGACAGGCGCAACGGCTGAGAATGCCCAACAGCTGCCGCACGCCCCTTGATCCCTCATGGGAACGGTGCCTCTCAGGATCCGCCAATCGAACGCGGTGGGCTGATCAGCCCGGGGAGCCGACAGGACATCGCGGGCCTTCGGCGGTTCCCAATCGGGCGGGATGACCAGACCGCAAAGGTCATCAAGGGATCGGTCTGTGGCCGAGTTATGACCCACCTCGAATGTCCAGCCCTCGGCACGCCCCTTTGCCTGAAGGGCTTCGATGTCGCTGCGAGTCAGCGGCTCGCTGGGCATGATTGCCGAGGGGGGTACGGCTTGCGACGAGGACGATTTGTCCGAGGCAGGTGCAGCCTCCTGCGATGTTTCAGAAGCGGTCACGGGATAGGCAGCCCACGCCAGAGCAAGCGCCAACAGCCATGTCACTGATTCGAGTCTGCGGCGAGCCATTAATCGTCCCCTTTCAAAAAGATGGCCTCGTTCGAGCCTTCACTCACGGTCCGCCGATGACCACAGGCGGTACCCGTGTCCGGGAATGCGGCGCTGAAAGAGGAGGCGTGTCGTTGGTCGAAACGGCATGAGCCGGATAGCACAGGTGTGCCTCCCCTTCCCGCAATGCGTCCGGTAAGGAAGACCAGGATATCAGAAAACGCTCTCGATGTCAATGATCTCCTTTCGTGCGCATGCGACTCGCAGCAGCGTAGTAGCGGCCCGAGCCGTTTCCCATGGACCCTGAGCAAGCCCCGAGGTATAATGGGGGCTCCGTTCTGGAGACCCGTCATGGGATGTGTCATACTCACCAGCTTCTGCGGCGTGTCGGTGGCCATATCGAACCTCGCACAGGCCTCGACCAAGACCCACTCGCCGACGCCGTACAGGACTTGTCACACCACGTTTGGAGGACCACCCGGTGGATCGGCCTATGCCACGCTGAACTGGACTAACGGTCTGCCACGGCCGGGAAACGCTGCATGCGTTCCGGACTACAGGCCCGAGGTGGTCCGATCTATGTTCGCTGGAGTCGAAGTGTGGATTGTACGCTCCCCGGCGGACGGCTCGGAAGTCGATCGGAATCTCGGGACGTAGGCCGCCGAAACGCTGCACATGGTACGGGCCGTACTGTTCGAGCGATTCGAGGTGCGCGACGACATGTTGGCCGGCGTCCGCCAAGCAAGTAGCCACGGTTGCTAGTTGGAGTGACAGTCATGATGCGTGCGATTCTCATTCTGGTTTTCGCAGCGGTGACCGCGCCATGTGCAGCGGCGCTTTGGTCGGACCTCCACCAATCATCAGGAACGCAGCACTCCCGCGACGCTTTCCCGGCGGCCTCGAGCCAGGGAGCATCCGGCGCTATTCCGGCCGAGTGCGATTCGTCGCTTGCTCGAGTGGATTCGGGCAAACACGGAGCTGGAAGCAGCGTCTCTCCCCGCCGGCCGGCAGTTGGTAGTCCGAGCAGTCGGGACGGGGCTTGCTCGATCACCGGCGAGGCGAACTGTCAGCTGCAGCCGGATCCGCTCGGTGGCTACAACTTGCCAGGTATGAGCGACCTTGGCATTCCGCCGACTGGAACGGCCATCGCCGACGACTTCGTTCCGATGGACGACACTCTGACGACGATCTGCGTCTTCGGCACGTACATGGATGCAAAGGGTGACGGCCCCACCGGACCGGAGCACTACGAGCAGTTCGAGTGCGTCTGGAAGGTCCCGCCGGAATCGGAGAGCTTCCGCATTCGGATCTACAGGGAATACACTTGGGTGCCGGGTGAACCGGGCCCGCTGATCGCCGAGCAGATCGTGCCGGCCGAGAACATCGTCCGCGCCCCGGTGGGTGGCGCGGGTTTTGAGTCATGGTTTGGATTCGGCATGCAGAGCTGGATGTTGACACTCGAAGACCCGGTCTTCCTGAGCACCGACGGGACGGTCTACTGGCTCGAGGTCGCCAGCAACAGAAACGCCGTCGAGGATGCCAGTACCTGCTACTGGCACTGGTGGCAGACTTATCGCGAGGGCGTCGCCAATGACTGGAGCATGTATGGGACGGACGATCGGGCGGAGCTAGGCGGCTACGCCGGCGCGGGCTACGTCTACGGCAGCGGGAGAGCGGTGGACCTGCAGTTTTGCCTTGGTGGTATGAGTGGGCCGCTCGAGTTTACGGCCCCGGCTGTGCCTACGGGATCCTGCTGCGACTGCGATGATGTCTGCACCGAGGGAGTTACGTTGTCCGAGTGCACTGACGTTCACGAGGGCGTATGGAACCGTGGACGGTACTGCGCATATCCAGGCACTTGCACCGAGGAAGCCGACAACTGTACCGGTGCGCCCGGAGCCGCCGCCTCGAGCCGAGGGCGGCTCGAGCGGGTTGAGCTGTCCGGCGACACGCGCGACTTCCCCCCGACTTCGAGTCTGATCACGGTCGACACCACTTGCTACACGACCGACGGTCCGGAGTTCCCTGACGGTGGCAGCCAAAATGCCCTCGGTAAGGACATCTGGTTTGCTTACTACAGTCATTGCACATGCGAGCTTGTGGTGAGCGCATGCATGGGCGGCAACTACGACGGTGGTTTCGACAGCTTCATGGCGGTGTACCACGACCCCGACTACCCGGAATGGTGTTTATGCCCGCTCAACTACCCGCCACCGCCGCTGGCGACGGCCAACGAGAACTGCAACGGGATTCCGGATCCTGGAGGAGGAATCATAAAGTCGGAGGCCAAGCGGTCTTAGG
>JAUXGE010000100.1 GCA_030622435.1 Planctomycetota bacterium | reverse complement strand
TGAGTGTCACCCCGATCTTGGGCTGTGGCGATGTTGACCTTGGGGAACTTCTGGGCATCGGGCGGAGTCTGCCGGAGGCGTTGGTGCTTCGAATCACGCCGGCCCGCGATTCGGTCCTGGGTGGTACGCGGGTGACGATTGTCGGCGAAGACGCGCCGGCATTTGGTCCCGGCACTGAGGTGCTCTTTAGTGGGCTTCTGGCGACTGAGCCCGAGGTCGTGGACGATAGGACGATCCGCGTGACGGCGCCAGCCCAGCCCGCCGGCCAAGTGGATGTCGTTGTCCGGGTGACTGACGGCACCACGGTAACGTCGCCCTCCGGGTTCGAGTACGTTGCCGTGAAGGATGCCGACGCTGAGATCCTGGGTCAAATCGAGAGGATGTTTCCCGGACCACCGCGT
This sequence comes from Planctomycetota bacterium, assembly GCA_030622435.1. Classification (GTDB taxonomy): domain Bacteria; phylum Planctomycetota; class Phycisphaerae; order UBA1845; family UBA1845. The sequence continues at coordinate 12,195 of JAUXGE010000100.1, read as the reverse complement.
CTGGTGAGCGCGGTTGCGACGAACAACATCAGCTTGCGGGTCATGTTCAGCGAGCCGGTGCGGGAGGGCGCGACCGATGCGTCGAATTACTTCATCGTGACCACCGACGGTGGAGTGCTCCTACTCGACACATCCAAGGTGCCGGCACAAAGTGAAGACTGCACGGTCGTCGATCTGACGACGCGCTCGCAAGGCGATGCGCTATATCATCTTACCGTGACGGGGATCCGGGACCTGGCCGGCAACCCCATGGCATCCCCGGACATGCTGGTCAACCCGACCGAAACGACCTTCACCGGAATCGCCCCCGCCATGCTGGATGAACACATCGATTCGGACGGGGACGACTTTGCTGACTGGTTCGAGATGCTCGGCTGGCAGGTGACGCTGGAGCTGGCCGACGGCACGCGTACGCAGTTCCACGTCACTAGCGACCCGTTCAATCCGGATACCGACGGGGACGGCGTCTTGGACGGCGAGGAGAACGCCCGTTCGATGGATCCGCGAACGGACGACACGGACGCGGATCTCGTGTTGGATGCCGATGAGATCTGGGGCTGGCGCAGCAATCCCTGTGACCAGGACAGCGACGACGACGGCTTCTCGGACATGACGGAGGTGCTGTTCGGGACGTCGCTCATCCTCGCGGACACCGACGGCGATCAACTGGATGACCGCGACGAGATGCTCAACCGCAACCGCAACCCGCACATCGCGGACCTGCCGATCGTGTCGATCACCGTCGGCGAGATGAACCTCGAGTTGGACGAGCGATACTCCTACACCGACCAGTTCGGCGAGGAGCAACAGGTCCAGGAGACCTTCAGCGACACATTGCAGCGAGACACGAGCTCGTCGCTTTCGGACACACACTCGGAGGTGGGCCGCGGTCATATTGAAGGCAGATTCACCGTCAAGGGCGGCAAGGACGCGACGGGCCCGTACGGGGGGTTTGAGGCGGAAGTCAGCGGCGGTTTCGCCTATGAGAAAAGCCACGCCTGGGGCACGCAGAGCAGCGTCAGCACCGCGCGGACCTACAACGAGGCCATCAGCCGCGTGGCGCAATTCTCGTCGACCAGCGGCGTTACCCGCGAGACGGTGGGTGCGCGGCTTTCGGCGACGGTGACGATCGGCGCCGCCAGCGATATCGCCTTCCAGATAACCGACATCGAAATCTCCGTGTTGCAGCAGGATCCGCGTGATCGGTCGCGACTTACCCCGGTCGCGACGCTGGTGCCCGCCGATCCCGATTCGGTGTACAGCGTGGGACCGTTGGTTCCGGAAATCGGTCCGCTGATCTTCCAGAGCACGGATGTTTTTCCGAGCATGGTCGAAGAGTTGATGAAGGATCCGCGCGGCCTGATTCTCAAGGTCGCCAACTTCGACATCACCGATGAGTTCGAGCGCAACTTCGCCTTCACCAGCCAGGAGGTGGTCGAGCGGACGGCGTCGGTCACGATCGACTACGGCAACGGAGAGAGCGAGACCTCCCGGATCGCGACCGCCGGTCGCTTCGACCCGCAGGGCCAGCCCACGGGTATCAGCATGGCAGACGCGCTCCGCGCAATGAATCTGCTGCCCTTCGAGGGCGATGACCCCGAGCTGGGCAACGTGGACGACGCAACCGACACACGCCCCAAACGGACGGACCCTGATATCGAGGCGTCGTTCGGTATGCGCACGATTTCGATAACCGGTGATGACGGTGAGCCCGCCTATGTCCGAACCATCACCCGCGTTCGCGGCGTCCAGGACGACTTTGACCTGGCGACGGTTGAACCGGACAAGTTGAACGACGGTGGGTTCTGGGTTGTGTTTGTGTCGATTTCCGGCGTGAGAGGGCCGGGCTCGGACGCGCCGTCGCTCCGCGGCACGACGAATTTCGACGAGGCGCGGCTGCACGCGGGCGAGGCGTACATCCTCGCCTACGTGAAGGACAAGGACCGAGATGAACTCACATCGCTGGAGGAGTTTTTCTCCGGAAGTAGCGATACGCTGAGCGACACCGACCGCGATGACCTCGGCGACTTCTTCGAGGTGCGCGGACAGTGGAACCACGACGGGCTCGGCGCGTGGCTGGTGTATACCGACCGTTTGCCGGGCGGCTATCGCGCCTACTCGGCGCCGTACCTGAAGGACAGCGATGAGGACGGACTGCCCGACGACATGGAATACGCTCTGTGTCGCTATGAGTACGAGTGTGCGGAGGACGGGGAAGAGGGCGGCGAGTTGGACTGCGCGCCGCCGACCACTGCATTTGCGATCGGAGTGTATTTCGACCACCTCACCGATCCCAGCGACAACCGGGTCGCCTGGGAACATGGGCTTCGACCGGACGCTTTGCCGGACGCGTTTCCCTGCGACGGGCTGCCGGATGAGTGGCTCACGGAGGTAGACCCGGAGACGGGCGAGCCGATTCATCATTGGCATACGGAGATCGACCCCGACACCGGCGCGCCGGTTCATTTTCCAGGCAATCGTGCATCGCTGGATCCGCGCAAGATCGACACGGATGAGGACGGCATCAACGACGGCGACGAGGTCAACGGCTACTACGTTGACCTGTTCGACGACAACCCGGTGGACACGACCCGCACGCGCGTATTCGTCCGGACCGACCCTCTGAGTACGGACACAGACTGGGACGGTCTGGTTGACGGCATGGAGCGGCAGTTCGGCACGAACCCCGCCAGCCCGGACAGCGGTACGGTCTTCGACGACGACCTGGACGGGCTGCCGAACCGTGTGGAGGAGACCGGCTGGGACGTCTGCATCAACGGCGTCGAACTCCGCGTGTACTCCAACCCCGACGATCCAGACAGCGACAATGACAACCTGCCGGATTATGTCGAATGGGTCCTCGGCACCAATCCCTGGCACGACGAGTATCAGACGGTCGACCCTGACCTGGCCGCGCCAGGCTACGACAGCGACGGGGACGGCCTGAGCGACTACGAAGAGTGGGACGGCGTCGTCCCGCCGCAGGACCGCGACAAGCTCGCCTTCTGCGACCTCGTTCCGAACTGCGCCGGCTATGAGCCGTCTGGCGTGGCGCACGCGACGGACCCCGTCGATGCGGACACCGACGACGACGACATCTCCGACGGCGACGAACTTACCGGCTGGAAAGTACACCTGTACCGTGCGGTAGCCGGTTACCCAGTCTTCAGCGATCCGCTGGAGCCGGACACCGATTTCGACGGCTGGAACGACGGCACCGAATGGAGGGGGATCGACGGATTACTCCCCACAGACCCGGACGACGCACGCGACGCCACGGATCCGCACATGCAGGACACCGACGAGGACGGCACGAACGACGGTTTGGAGTCCAGTCGAGTTGCCCCCAGCTATTCGTGGTACGCGCCGCCGGATTTGCTTAATGGGATCGGCTTTCCGAGTGACCAGCCACCCGACGGTGAGCCTAGGTATGAGAGGTTCCAGGACATGGCCGAACCGATCTGCTCTATCGAGTGGTGGGGGCTCAACCGCACAGGCGACAACCGTGAGTGCACCGAGAACCCCATGCCGTTTGAAGTTACATTCCGTGCTGGGAGTTACGAACCCGGCGATGTCATCCGCTCATACACCATCGAAGCCACGGGCACAGTCGTGGCCAGGATGGGTGGTGCTGCCATCTACCGGTACGAACTGATTCTCGATGACTGCCTTGATTTGCCCGACGGATGGGTCTCGATCGTCGGCGGAGGTGATCCGTCGTGCTTGTTCCATTGGTGCAGCTCAGGGTTCGGGGACTTTCGATTCTGCGAGTGGGATGGTGGTGGTGGCGGCGGTGGTGGCGGCGGTAGCCCGTGGGATTGCCCGTTGGGAGACGACCTGAGCATGCGTTTGTGGGGGCCACCGGGCGAGTCCCGTGACCCCGTAACTCCCGACCAGCGCGTCACTGTGGTTTTCGATTCGTTAGCCGTCATCAAAGACGGCAACCCGGGGGGCGGCTGCTCGATCTTCACGCAGTCTGCCGTGCTCGAGTTTGACTTCGGGGTGTGGTGGCTTGAAGATCCGTCTCCAGACACTTGGGTCAATTCGGACCACTTCTTCCTCAGCAACCAGTGCGACTCCTCCTCCGATTGTGAGAATGAATGTAGCATGGGTCATAGTAGCGAGCACGTGCGAATCAATGATGCGACCACGGTCACCGTCTCCGAACACGTCCCCCCGGCGAAATCGTTCATCGTGCCACACGATGCGTCGGTTATGCTGCATGGGGAGGTGGTGTTCTGGTACCTCAGCGGTGAGATCAGCCTCTATGAGTGGTCATCGTTCGGCGACCAGACTCCATACACGGTGCCCATCGATCCCAAGCTTCAGCTGTTCAGGGTTACGACGGGCCCGGTTCAGAACATCCTGGGCTATGATGTCGAAGTCGAAATCGAGGGACGGATTGGAGTCGATTGACGTGAGCAGATGCGCTCTAGTGCTGGTCCCACTGGTCGCCATAGTGACGCTGGCGGGGTGCGTGGAGATAGTCGCCGAGTCGGCCTCGAGATCGCTCCCTGCCCCTCAGGACATGACACCCGCTAATGACGCAGCTACCGACGACGAAGACGAACGTCAACGGCTTCTGATCGCCTGGCTGCAAAGCGATCTGGACAAGGACGGTCTGTCAGCAGAGTTCGAGCTAAAGTACGGCCTGGATCCTGATGACCCGACGGACGGTCCGGACATCGACGGCGACGGCATCCCCAACTACCGCGACAACGACGTGGACGGCGACGGCGTCATCAATGAAACGGACCCGGACATCGATGGTGACGGCATCGCCAATGGCAGAGACCGTGACGTCGACGGCGACGCCGTCCCCGACGAGATCGATTTCGATATGGATTCCGATGGAATCCGCAATGAGTGGGACCTGGACGACGACAGCGATGGAAATGAAGACCTCGAGCCGATCGCCGTCCCCGAGTTTCTTGCGGAGGACTTCCTGGAAGTAGCCGCGGGGGCGATGTCCGATGAAGACGACGACTCGGACGACGACGATGATGATGATTGGGAAAAGACCGGCACGAACCACTTTGAGGCATACATCGAGCATCTTCTGGATCGCGTCGATAATGGCGACGCATCGGCACAGGATGATTTGAAGGGGATGCTCCGGCAGGTTAGCGGTTGGGCCAAACACCCGATCAAACCCAACGGCTACGAGGCCAAGGTCGTAATGGATAAGCTCGCCGATCGCTTCAAAGAGAGCGAGCAACAGAAGGCCGTCATCGAGTCTGCGCTGAAAGCACTGGTACCCACGAGGACCGGCCTCGAAAAGGACGCCACGGACGCAGTCGACGTGCTGTTTCGTCAGGTCATCGCGATCAAGGACCCTAAGGGGTCCAAGGAAGATCCGATGGGGATCAAGGCGGGTACGGAATTGGTGGAGCGACTCTCGAGCGTCGTGGTGATCGCGCAGGCTTACGGCGAGGCCGACTTGCCCGCCTGCTCCGATGCGGTCAACAAGCTCAGCGAGATGTCCGGGGAGGGCAACCTCGCTCACAGACTCGCCGCCCTCGAGAACCTGGCGAAGGTCTTTGATGAACCCGAGTTGGACAAGGTTGTGACCACCCTGGGGGAGCTTGCGATAGAGCTGGATGGCGCCGATTTCGCTGCGGAGTGGACATGGGACGACGTGGCCAAGGCACTCGAAACGGCGCCCCACATGGCGGAGGAGGGCGACGAATGGGAGCTGGGAGACCACGTTGTCGACAAAGTGCTCGGCGATAAGACCGACGAGGACGATCACGGCGACAATGATCACGACGACGAAGGTGAGAGCGAAGGCGACGGTGACAACGAAGAGCAGCCATAGCTGCCGTTAGCGGACTCCACGGCAAAGAGGCGGCGAGGTGCCTCATCCTTTCACAGCAAGGGTGGTGAAAGGATTAATTGCGTGATGACATTCACGTCCGCAAATCACATGCGCGCCAAGGTCCGTCCTCTGCCCCCGGAAGAACCCCGGTGTGTAAATGAGGGCCGCCTGAGTCAGGATGCGCTGGGCTTCGTCGAAGATGGCCCGTTCCACAAACGGTTCGAGCGCGTCCATCAGCACGTTTTGGATCGCCCCATCCTCACTGCCCGCGACCAGACCGGCGAACGAGGTCGGAATCACCCCCTGCTCGACTCCCTGGATCAGCCGCCCCCTGCCCTGTTCGACCAGTCGGATGTGATGCCGAGCGTACTCGGGGCTCCGTCAAGCTACCGGGACGATCTGCTCGTATGTCGAGCCTTCGTTGTGCAGATTCTCCAGTTCCCATGCGAATTCCATGGTACCGGGCCGGCGGCGTGTCTATGATAGGGCGTGTGTGAAGGATACTCCCGTCTGGTTTGCTGAGTGAAGCTATGAGTCACATCGCTCGACTTGGACTTGCGTGTCTGGTCGCGATACCGATCGGTTGCGATGTCCCCCCCGAGCCGCTCGACTGGCCGTCTTTCGATGACCAAGTGATCGAAGTTGGACGGCGGGCTCTGCAGGTGCAGGCGGACGAGAGAAGTGCAGCGCATTCTCCGCCACCGGCCGAGGTAGATGCGGAGGGGGACGTGCGAGACGAGCCCCTCTCCGCTACACGTGAGGCGGTCCTGCAAAACCTTAAGGTTTGGGTCGATGTCCGTGGGATGAAAGGACAGCGCGCGGTCGAGGCGATCCAAGAGCTCGGATCGGATGCAATCGATCCATTGCTCCAAATCCTGGCTGACGATTCTCTTCCCCGGCGATACACCGATCGGGCGGTAAGCTTGCTGATCCCCCTGGGGCACGAGCAAAGGGATGACGCCGACGGTTCTCGCACGACCGTATTGTCATCGTCGGCAGAGAAGATCTTCGACGCCGTTGTCGACTATGAGCAGGCGCATCCCGAGTCGCGGGCGAACGTTCACACTCTCTCCAGCATCGCGCCACTGGATCGGATCCCACAGATCATCGAGTTGATCGAGTCGTCGTCTGGAGATCGTCAGCGATCATACATCGGCCTCTTCGGTGCGCTGACCTATACAAACTTCCCGACCATTCCGCGGGGCTTTTGTGGCAACAGCAGCCCGGCATCGATCGAACGTGCGGTCAAGGAAGGTGAAGAGCGGCAACGGGAATCGGTGGGCGCCATCAAAGCCTGGTGGGCAGAGCATAAGAACGAGTCACCCGACGAGTGGCTCAAGGCGGCCGTAAAGCGCAGCATCCGCGACAGGGTCGAAGCCCTGAAGACCAGAGTCGCGACCGAAGGCGACGACAAATATGAACGGTGGTCCAAAAACCACAGTATCCGAGAGTACTATCCTCGTCTTTGGGGTAGGTGGCGACTGTCGGTTTTCGATACTCTTCTAAACGAATTCGACAAGACCCCCGATTATGCAAGGCCATACGTTCTGCGTATGATCGGAAGCACAAGACATCCGGATGCAGCCACCTTCGTTGCCCCGAAACTCGAGAGCACAGACCCAAACATACAGCACGCCGCTGTGGCTGCCCTCAAGGACTTGAAGGCATCTGACCACAACGTGGCGATCGGCCGAATTCTACGGTCAACCAAGGATCTGCAACTGGCGATCGAGGCCATCGAGGCATTGGAGGAGCTGGCCAACTCGGAGGCGATCGAGGATTTCACTTATGCGCTGGATCATCCTGAATACCCCGTGCCTGACAGGGCCGCGCAGGCGCTGAAACCATATCTCGTCTCTCACGCGGCTCGACTCCGAGAGATCGCGAGATCGCACGCAAGTAAGGAGGTACGGCGAAAACTCGGCGTCATGTTGGACGGCGCGGCGGCCGCTGCCCTTGGTAGGGCCAATGCCGAGGAAACAAGTGTTGAAGAACGGGTCGCCTCGACGCGTGCGCTGCTGCGTTCGGATGATACCGAAAGACAGCGGCGTGGCATTTCTCTGGCCGCCGGTTATCCTGAGCTCCTTCCCGATGTGCTGGAGTTGATTCGCAGCACTGACTACCTCGTTAGCTTCACCGCTGTTGAGTTGATCCAGAAACTGGGTATTCCCAACCTGACAGTGGAAAACGCTCAGCGACTGATGGGCTATTCGAGCGAGCTTGATCGACACATCGCCGGATATTGCTACGCGAAGTATGGTCGGAAAGCTTTCCCGATCGTGAAGAAGGCAGCTTTTAATCTGGATGACCCGTTCCATCCGAAGTCCGCTCCCGGCCACCCAGCTGTCGGGCTGGTTCGGGCGCTCGTGCAAGAGAAGGCCCCAGGGGTCGAAAAGGCCGTTATTCGACTCGTTGAAGATAGCCGAGCCGGACCCGCGTACGTCGATCTGCTGGAGTTGTTGGGCGACTCGAAGAGTGCTTCTCTGGTCGGCGAGTTCCTCCGCCATGACGAGCGCCATTATCGGCTCGCCGCCATCCGCGTTGTTCGTGCCAGGCATCTGACACAACACGCCGATCGGCTGTTCGAGCTTGCCTCACTCGAATTTGATCAGAACGAAGTCGATCGCCTGCGCGAGGAACTGAAGAAGGGGAAGCTCACCAGCCAGGAATACAACCAACGTGCCCGCTCCATCAGTGACAGGCCGCAGGACCAGCACGAGGCGACGCTGACCCTCTTGGATCTGGATGACCCACGAGCCTGGCAGGCCGCGCTCAAGTGTCTTGAGGGCCGACATCTTGAGTGGCGGAGGCGATCGGGGGTACTTGCAGGACCCCAGATTGTGACCACCTTCGGCTTGGCTCTCTCAAAACTCAAGACATCACATCGTGATGAGATTCACGTCCTGCTACGAAGAGAACTGTCGGGCGAAAACAGAGAACGCTTCGTCGTCTCTCTCACAACCTCGCTTTGCATGCACCCGGAGTCGGCTGATTCAGATATACTGTGGACTGTGGCCATGGCGCCGAAGGCGCATGAGAAAGCGCGCGTACTCGCCGCCGTGGCCCTGTCAAAATTGGGTGAGCAACGTGTCATCCCCGTCCTGCATAAACTGGTTCGTTCTTTTGTCGCACCGGATCCGGAACGGAGAATCCATGACTCCTATCCGCCTCCATTTACGTCAATGCTGACATCATCAATGAAGTCGCTAATGCGGAGCCGACGTCCCTCGCTGCTCGATTTCGATTTTCGTCGTCATCTTTCTAAACTGAGGCTCGAACACCATCACGTTGACATGGGACTGGCACTTCGGCGGCTGGACGACGAGATCCTGGTGGACGAGCTGGTAGAGGCCCTTTCCGACGTGCGGGGCGATTTCAGTATGCTGGCCTATCGCTTTCTTGGTGGAATTGTGGGCATCCGCGTGTACGACTATGTGCGGGAGTGGATAGAGGCGCAGGAAGTCGAGAGCCCAGAGTTCCTGCATGGATTGGCCATCGCCCTACTCGATCTCGATGTGCCGTTCGAACAGGTTCTTCCACTCATCGTCGAAGACGATGAGATACTCCAGGCCAACCTGCATGTACTGGTTGCCTGCGACGAGAAAGAAGCCGCCAACGTTCTGGAAGAGGCGTACCATGATTTATCGGGACGCCGCAAACGCTACAAGCCGCAGATTCTCGATGCGCTTTGTCGCTTTGGCGACTCACGCGGCATCGCCCTGGCGGCGGAAGACCCGTTGCTAATGGCTTCGGTCGTTCGATATCTGCCCGACGCGCCTGGTGTGGATTTCCCGGCCGGGCACTTCGACTACAACCGCATCGAAGAGGCCATGCGTGTACAGTCGTGGTACCAGCAGCACGCCGGCGATTTGCTATGGGACGTCGAGACGTCCCAGTTCAGACTGCCAAACGACGGTTCTTGAGGAAGACTGATGGTCTCGGCAGGTGTGCCGCACCCTCGCCAAATCACGATAGCTGGACGCCACCCGGTTTAGCCCTTCGCACGACTGGCGCGGCGGCGGTCTAGTTCCTTCAGGAAGCGTTTGCGCAGGCGAATTGCGGCTGGAGTGACCTCGACGAGTTCGTCTTCCTCGATGAATTCCAGGGCTATTTCGAGGGGCATGTCCCTCGGCGGCCTGAGCACTACGGTCTTGTCGGCCGAGGCGGCACGGATGTTGGTCATCTTCTTGGCACGGCAGATGTTGACCTCGAGGTCGTTATCGCGGCAGTGTTCGCCGACGATCTGTCCCGCGTAGACCTGTGTGCCCGGACCCACGAACAGGTCGCCTCGGTCCGCCAGATTGTTCAGGGCATAGGCGGTTACCTGGCCGGGTTCGTTGGCGATCATGACGCCGTTTTGCCGGCCGGGAATGTCGCCGCGGAAGAACTCATATTCGTAGAAGTTGTGGTGGAGGATCGCGGTGCCGTTGGTGGCGGTGAGCATCCGGTTTCGCAGCCCGATCAGACCGCGGGCCGGGATCGTGAATTCCAACATTGTGGAATCCCCGCGCGACTCCATCGTCTGACAGATGCCGCGCCGCCCACCCATCATCTCCATGACGGTTCCGACGTGCCGGGCGGGCACATCGATGACGCAAAGCTCGATCGGTTCAGTCTTCTTGCCGGTGAGTTGGCGGTAGATCACCTTGGGTTTGCCCACGGCCAGCTCGAAGCCCTCACGCCGCATGTTCTCTATCAAGACTGACAAGTGTAGCATTCCGCGGCCGGATACGTAAAACTCCTCCGGCGTGTAGCCCGGCTCCACCCGTAAGGCCACGTTACGCTGCACCTCCTTTTCGAGCCGATCGCGCAAGTGTCGCGACGTAAGGAAGTTGCCCGCCCGCCCGGTGAAGGGGGAGTCATTTACACGAAACGTCATGTGGAGCGTCGGCTCGTCGATGCGGATAATGGGAAGCGGCTTGGGATTCTCGAGGCTGGCGATGGTGTTGCCTATGTCCACCGTCTCGAGACCGACCACGGCGCAAATGTCGCCGGCCGCCACTTCCGCCACTTTCTTTCGCCCCAGCCCGTCAAAAGCCAACAGCTCGCCGACCCGATCCTTACGCTGCGTGCCGTCCCGGTGAATGACGGTTACGTCATGACCGGCGCGAATCGTGCCGGCAAAAACGCGACCGATGCCAATGCGGCCGACGTAATCGCTGTAGTCCAGTGTGGTGATGAGCATCTGCAGCGGCGCGTCGGGTTGGACGTCGGGCGCCGGCACGTACTCGATGATCTTGTCGAACAGGACAAAAATGTCGGCAGGGCGTTGGGTCGGGTCTGCTGTGGCGTATCCCTGTGTGGCCGACGTGTACACCGTGGGGAATTCGAGGGCCGCGTCGTCAGCGCCGAGCTCGATGAACAGATCGAGCACCTCGTCGAGCACACTGTCGGGCCTGGCGTCGGGTCGATCGATCTTGTTGATCACCACAACCGGTCGCAGGCCGTTTTCGAAGGCCTTGCGCAATACAAACCGCGTTTGAGGCATCGGCCCCTCGAACGCGTCGACCAACAACAGACAGCCGTCGGCCATCTTCAGGACGCGTTCGACCTCACCACCGAAATCAGCGTGACCGGGTGTGTCGATGAGGTTGATCTTCGTACCCTTGTAGTCAATCGCAATGTTCTTGGACAGAATAGTGATGCCGCGCTCGCGTTCGATATCGTTGGAATCGAGGATGCGCTCCCCCGACACCTGCGACTGGCGAAACTGGCCACACTGGCGGAGCATCTGATCGACCAGCGTAGTCTTTCCATGGTCGACGTGAGCAATGATGGCTATGTTGCGTATTCGGACGTTCTTCATTGTTGGTGCTCTGGTTTCACGATTGCCCGCGGGCGCTCTCGCAGAGCCCGGCCCTCGCGATCGAGCGAACGATACCGGATGTTTGCCAACTGGCAGAGGCGCTACTTGTAGCGTCGCGTAGCCCGGAAGGCAATGGCCGAAGCTAGTAATTCGACTCCGCTCCGGTTTCCATTGGGCATGAAGCCGTCTCGCCCTCGGGTTCGCGGGGCAGGTTGGTGGGACTTCGATATCGTGGTCGTTCGTGCGTTCTGAGCCGTCTTGGTCGGTCACCCGCCGATTTGAACCGCCGTTTTTGCTACGGGTCAGGGCGCCACACTAACCCCAGTCCTGAATCGACCACTCGAGAATTGTTGGACCGACACAACCCCACGGCATCTGTATCCGGTGCCGTCGGATCGGGAGTGATTGCTCGAACACTCTGCGCTAATCTGTCGCATGACCGAGGCTGGTGAGCTAGCAGCCCGTTGAAAAACACGTGGTCCGCCACAACGGTGTAGCGTCACCCCTTGTGGGTGACGATTGAAGTGGCTTTTCGCCGCCCACAAGGGGCGGCGCTACACTTTTTCAACGG
>JAUXGE010000007.1 GCA_030622435.1 Planctomycetota bacterium | reverse complement strand
GTCCGGCGACAAGTCCGTGGACGTCGCCTTGATCAGTTCGACAAAACGCTCCGTCATGTCTTCCATGGGATAACCTCGTTCGCACGGTGTCTCGGGAACCTGTTCCACATCAAGGCGACATTATGAAGTCAAGCATCGGAGCTGGCAACAGAGAGCCCGGGAATGGCTGCACCATGTGTCTCCCAGCCCCCAAGGCACCCCTCTCCGGCAACGGACGCGGCCCCAGGGCTCCGGATGATCACCGTCGAGCATGGACCTCGGACGCCCTGGATCTAGGCCGGGGGAAAGACACGGTGACACCGAACTTGACGCGGTTCTGGATCCGATAAGAATGACGAGGCAGGATTGAGTGCTGGACACTCCGTTTGGAGTCGCATTTGCCACATCCTCACGGTTTGTTCAGGGCTTCGGTCCCGTGATTCCCAGTGGGAGCGCCGTTCATGATCCAGCAAGTGACGTTCAAGAACTTCAAGGCCCTGCGCGACGTAACGGTCCCTTTGGCTCCCTTCACGGTCATTGTCGGGCCGAACGCATCCGGCAAGACGAGTATCCTGGAGGGACTGCGCTTTCTGACGCAGCTAGGATCGGACCCACCTCAGAACGTGTTCTCTAAAGGACTGGATCCAAAGCGCTTGCACACGGTCGGCGCACCCAACGAAATGGGCCTATCTCTCGCCGGAGAATGGAACGGCGTTGTCGGCCAACTGGGACTATCCTGCATTCCTGATAATCCATCATGGGAGTCCTACGGCCACAAGTTACTAGGGGCGTGGGCTGACGAGGCTGTAGAATTAGCGGTGGAACCGCACATTTTGCCGGACTTCCCATACATCTACGCCAGTCCAACGGATGAGCACCCCCTGCTGAAGGCCGTGCGATCCGCCGTTTTGCTCCATCTCGATCCAGCAAAGTTGGCGCGCCCATCGTTTACCGAGGACATGGTGCCGAGCGTCGAGTCTGACGGGTCCAACCTGGCGGGTGTGCTGGCCGACATGGCGATCGCCACACCAACTGAATATCAACAACTCCAAGAACGGCTTCGATCGATCGTCCCTTCGGTACGCAAAGTGCGGCTGACGAAGACCAAAATCGAAGAAGAGAAGATGGAGCAGGTCGAAACTGAGCCGATAGGCACGTATCGCGTTGTGCCGACCAAAGCGCTCGGCTATCAGATCCTTTTCGACTTCTCCACCGGCGATGGGCTGCCCGCCGTGCAGGCAAGCGAGGGCACCCTTCTAACCGTGGGCCTTCTGACGGTTATGACGTGTCCCGGCCGCCCGAACCTCGTCCTCATCGATGAGCTCGAACGCGGACTTCATCCCAAGGCCCTCGGTGAACTCGTCCGGCAGCTTCGAGAAGTGCAGAAGCAATTCCCTAATTTGCAGATTGTCGGCACGACGCATTCACCTTATCTCGTCGACCACTTCCAGCCCGACGAGGTCGTTCTCACTACGCTGCGCAAAGACGGGTCTGTTGCGGCGGGACGCCTTAACGAGCACCCGGAGTTCGACCGTTGGAAGGATGAGATGAAACCCGGCGAGTTTTGGAGCACGGTCGGCGAGGACTGGATCGACAACGACAAGGCGGCGCAGAGCAATGGATCGTGAGGCCTTCACGTTCGTCGTCGTCTGCGAAGCGGAGGCCGACCAGAGAACAGCCTGCGCGTTGGCTGATCGAGTCATTCTGGAGAAGTCGACATGGCTCGACGCCGAGACGCTGGGAGCGGCTCGCCACTGGGCCGGCGGATCTACCGAGTCAACATTCCTTCGCTGGGCGTCGGTCCCACGCGAGGCCGATAAACGCGGTGTTCGCGCTCACGGATATTTCGAGGGGCGCCCAGGCGCACTGGATGCCCGGGCCGCGCGGCTTGCATTGCTTCTTGCGGCGAGACTCAGACCAGAGTTAGCTGGTGTTCTACTCATTAGGGATACGGACGGTCACGTCGAACGGCGCGAAGGACTCGAACAGGCGCGTGCGGACGTTCGCCCGTTCGTGGTCGTCATTGGTCTTCCACACTGTAAGCGGGAAGCCTGGCTTCTGGCAGCTTTCGAACCGGGTGATGTCGAGGAAACCCAACGCCTCACTAATCTCAGTCAGGAACTGGGATTCAACCCGTGCGAGCGATCCGACCAGTTGACCGCGCAGAAGGAAGATGCCAAGCGAAGTGCAAAACGTGTGCTCTCGGCTCTTTGCAATGAAGTCGCCGAGCGAGCGGAGCAAGGGCTTGACAGCACCTCATTGGCCGTTTTGCGAATGCGAGGCGCGGGCAATGGACTCCGAGCATACCTGGATGACGTTGAGGAACAGATCGCACCGTTGAGCAAGTAGATCGCGTGTTCAACCAACCTACTGCGCAGGGGTGAATTACCTACCCGCACTACACATCACCAGGCTATCCTGCGTGGCCGTACTTCTCGATCATCGAGGACAGGTGGGCCGTGGCGACCAGGATCACCTCGCCGATGAAGCCCACGGCCAGGTAGACCGGAGGCGCCCCCTGCTGGGCTCCCAGACAGATGGCAGCGAACAGAATGACCATGGCACCGTATATCACCATGCGCGATACGGTCGCTCGATCGTTTGTGGTCATAGAAGGCAACCTCCGTTGTGAGTTTGTTCAAATGTCGAGAAGTCTGATCAGGTCATCGGACATTTGAAGTGAGTCTCTGAACATGCGGGTCGACCCTGAGTGAATCGACCGATAAAAACACCCTCACACTTCGCGTGCGCCCGGTCAGTTGCGATTCTCTCATATTGACGGACATGTGGAAGTTGGCGGCAATTCGATGTACAATGTGCGTGCCTGTATGTTCACAGCGCAGGTCCGATAGACGCTGATAACCAGACTGCACGGATCTGCTAGCGCAAGGGGGAAAGAAGATGCTACCGAGACCCGTATCCTACGCCATCATGGCGATGCTGATGTGCCTGTTCACGGCCGACCCTGCCGATGCCTCGTTCCACCTCATGCAGATCGAGCAAGTCATCGGTGGAGTGGAGGGCGATACGTCGGCACAGGCAATTCAGTTGCGGATGAGATTCCCCGGAGACAGCTCCCTTCCCTTCGCACGGATTCGGGCTTGGGATGCAACGGGCGCGAACCCGATCACCCTCATCGATTTCGACACGAACGTACCCAACAACCGCTTCGGCGATCGCATACTGGTAGCCAGCCCGAGTTTCTTCAACTACACGGACCCGTCCCTGACAGGCGACTTCGCGCTCTCGAACGTCATTCCCACAGACTACCTGGACGCGGGACGGATCACCTACGAAGGTGATGACGGTGTCATCTACTGGTCACTCGGATTTGGCGGCGAGTCATACACCGGACCGACCACCGGCTCGGCCTTCAACGACACCGACGGGGACTTCGGCCCGTCATTCGACGGACCACTGCCCTCGAGCAATATGAGCGCCTTGCTCTTCCAGGGAAGCGCCGCTGACCTTAGCACAACGAACATCGACGATTATATCCTGACAACCGGACCCGCCGTTTTCACCAACAACCTCGGCATCAGCTCTGCTGTCGTTCCGGAACCCGGATCGCTTGCACTGCTCGCTTTGGGGTCCACACTTCTTATCCGGCGCCGACGCAAGTCTCACTGAACCGGGTATCGCAACTCAGCACAATGGTTTCACGGTGAGCCCCGACGAAGGCAATGTGGAGCCGGCACATGACGGCACGATTGGACAGGCCTTGGAAAACGGGGCGGTTCCGAAGATGCACCCAACAGTCACACTGGTGCGGGAACCGGACTAGCACCCCAGCAATCGGCGCAACCGTCGCTCGTCGATACCACCACGGAAGACCTCGCTCCCATCGATATGCACAACGGGAATCGCGTCGCGATACGCTTCCAGCCATCGCTCGTTGCCCGGCGACGACACGTCGATCGTTTCCAGCTCAAAGGCGATGTCGGCGCGTACCCTGTGAATCACGTAACGCACCGCGTGACAGCTCGCGCACTTAGGCGCCGTGAACAGCGTGACCCGGTTCATCGTCTCGGAACAACCAATGCCTTGATGCTCCTGCCCGCGGCCACATCATCGAGGGCTTCGTTGACCTGCGACAACGTATACCGTTTGAGTTCGATCTGCGACCACAAGGCAACGCCCGCCGGTGTCGCCAGAGTGTCAATACCGCGATGGAAATGGGAGTAGTCCGAACCCCAGCAGCCGCGTACATCGAGGTGTTTCCTGTTGAGGTCCACGTGCGGATTGAACGCGATCTCCCCGTGGTCCGTATACTGCCCGACGACGACCACCCGACCGGCATCGCGTGTGAAGCGCATGGCCTGCGGCACGGCCTCGGGGACGCCGGTGCATTCGATCGTCACGTCCGCCCCACGCCCCTCCGTTTCCTTCAATACCCACTCGAGCCGGTCCGACTCACTCCTTCCCGTAAAATCCAGCGTCGCCTTCGCTCCCATCATCCGTGCATAGGACAACCGATCATCCGGCGCCCCGATGCACAATACCCGGCGCGCGCCGCGAAGTACGGAGAGACCGATCGCGGACAAACCCACAGGCCCTGCGCCCAGAACAAGCACCGCATCCCCGAACGTCACCTCGCCTCGCTCGACTGCGTGCAACGCGGTGGGCAGCGAGCAGCCGCCGGCCATGAACAAATCGCTACCAACGTCGCCCATCCGAATGCAACGCACGCCCGGCTTGATGTAGATATACTCCGCCCATCCACCGGTCAGCCCGTCTTCGACCCCGTACGTGATGCCGTACACCTTCCGGTGCGGACACCGTATCGACGCCTTGGCCACCAGACAATACCAACATTCGTGGCACGTCCGGTGCACATCCAGAAACGTGACGCGATCCCCCTCGGCAAATCGATGCCCGTTGATGTCCCGCAGAGTGCCGCGTATCCGATCGAGCACCCCGACCGACACGTGCCCCGGGATAATGGGATAGGGAACCCCGGCCAGACGTCCATCATGCAGGTGAACGTCCGTACCGCATACTTCACTGAGCTCCACCTTCAACAACCCGGAGTCCGGCTCCAACTCCGGTAGAGGAACCTCACGCACCTCCACCGGGACGTTTGGCCCCGGCATGACGGCGGCAACAGCGACCTGCTTGGTTGACATGGATTCGACCTCCACAGCGATATCATCTCATGGAACATTAGATCTCGGGGCAACGGTGGACGATCATTGAACCCATCCCCGGGTGGCATGGCCACGCGGAAAACGGCAGAGACTGCGGCAGGAAGCCCCATGCCCACGCCCTGAGCTTCCGGGCATCGTTCGCAGAGCGTGGCCATGTTGCGTATCCCCGCGAGCAACGTACCGGGCTACCGGGTGTGGGCATGTCACCCACATACGGGTTTACTGACTG
Source organism: Planctomycetota bacterium (assembly GCA_030622435.1). Classification (GTDB taxonomy): domain Bacteria; phylum Planctomycetota; class Phycisphaerae; order UBA1845; family UBA1845. Next base: position 27,768 of record JAUXGE010000007.1, on the reverse strand, counting down.
TATGCTGGCAACGCTCCGCTCGCCCAATCACACATCCTTGTTCGGAGGCGGTTTTACTGACAGTGACAGCTCGTCAAGTTGAGCCTGCGAGACCGTTCCCGGCGCGTCGGTCAGCGGACAGATGGCCCGCGTCGTCTTCGGGAAGGCGATCACGTCGCGCAGACTCTCCACCCCCGCCAGCATCATCGCCCATCGATCGAACCCGAAGGCAATCCCACCGTGCGGCGGTGCGCCGAAGCGTAGAGCCTCCAACAGGAACTCGAATTTCTCCTGCGCTTCCTCCGGACCGATGCCCAAGAGCGAGAACACCTTCTGCTGCACCTCTCGCCGATGGATACGGATGCTCCCACCCGCCATCTCCATCCCGTTGAGCACCAGGTCATAGGCCTTCGCCCGAACCTTGCCGGGATCGCTGTCCAGCATGGCAAGATCCTCGTCGAGCGGAGCCGTGAACGGGTGATGCGTGCTGACCCACCTCTCTTCTTCCTCATCCCAGTCGAGCAGCGGAAAGTCCACAACCCAAAGCGTATCCCAGCGCCCTTTCGGAATCACATCGAGAATAGTCGCAAGCCGCGTCCGCACATAATGCAAGTACTTGCAGACATCACGGAACGTTCCCGGCATGAAGAAGATCACGTCACCCGGCTCGGCTCCGACCTGCTCGCACAACTGCCCGCAAATCGGCTCAACGAACTTCGCTATTCCGGTTGCGAACGTCACACCATCGTCACCGCTCTTCACCTTGACATACGGGAGCCCGGCCGCATCTATCCCACGAACCTCCTCCGCCAAACCGTCCAGGATCTTTCGCGTAAGCGCCTCGGCATTCTTCGCAACGAGACATTTGACCACACCGCCGCCCTCGATCGCCTCGCGAAACGCTCCGAAATCGACCTCGCGCACAAGCTCGGTGACGTCCTGCAGTTCCATGCCGAACCGCGTGTCAGGCCTATCGATCCCGAAACGTTCCATCGCCTCTTGCTCGGGCATGATCGGCAACGGTAACTCGATCTCGATGTCCAGCGCCTCCTTGAAGATTCGCTGAACGCACCCCTCGACGGCGGCCATCACATCCTCGCGCTCTACAAACGCCATCTCCATATCGAGCTGTGTGAACTCCGGCTGCCTATCCGCCCGGAGATCCTCGTCCCGAAAGCACCGCACGATCTGGGCATAACGATCGAAACCGGCGATCATCAGCAGTTGCTTGAAGATCTGCGGCGACTGCGGCAGCGCATAGAACGCGCCCGCCCGTATGCGCGAAGGGACAAGATAGTCACGAGCCCCCTCCGGAGTCGACTTCGTCAGAAACGGAGTCTCAATCTCGACGAATCCGTGCTCATGGAAATACTCTCGGATCGCCCGTCCCACACGATGGCGAAGCCGGAAGATCGCCTGCATCTCGGGGCGCCGCAGATGCAGATATCGGTGCCGCAGCTGGAGATCTTCGTTCGCCTCGAATTCGTCATTCACCTGAAGTGGAAGAGGATCGGCGCGGCTGAGCACATCCATCGCCGCAACCTCCACCTCGACCTCGCCGGTCGGCAGCTTCGGGTTGACCATGTCACCCCTGCTGACGACCGTGCCCTCGATGACGATCACGTCCTCGTTGTGCAGAGTTTGAGCCTGCTCATGTACCCCGGGCACATGATCCACGTTAAATCGCAGTTGCACGAGCCCCGTATGGTCTCGCAGGTCCGCAAAAACCAGCCCGCCATGATCTCGGCTGGTATGAACCCAACCCGCCAGCCGTACTTCCTCCCCGACGTCCGAGCCTCGAAGCTCACCGCACTTATGTGTCCGCTTGTGATAAGGGATGCCCAAGTGTCTACTCCCGAAACATTTCCAATAAACTCAGCCCATCTTGTAAGCCGCATAGCCTGGAAAATCAATCCGTGAGGCCGTCCCTTCACTTCCATGCCACCCGAGACAGGCCGTCTTCACAACCGAAACACAAGCAGCAAACCCGCTCACCCAGAGCCCATATGCCCCGTGGCCACCTGATCCCCAAAGCCCTATACTGCCCGGCAGAACCTGCGGGTGGATACATCTGACTTGCTGACGGATAGACCGAGGAGACGTTTCGAAGTGCCTGCTCGCCGGTTCGACGCCATCATGATCGACTTCTACGGCACGATCACCGCCGGGGATCGCGAGGCCGTCGAAGCCTCCTGCCGCCGCGTCGTCAAAACCCTCGACCTCACGATCCCACCCGAGAATCTGGCTGTGATTTGGGGAGAGCGCTTTTTCGCACTGGTCGACCAGAGCAACGGCCAGGCCTTTCGTACCCTGGACGAGTGCGTGCAGATCAGCCTTCGAGAGACACTCGCCACTCTCGGCATAGATGCAGACCCCGCCCCGCTCGTCATCGACCTCGAGGCCTACTGGCGAGACCCGGCCATCCACGAAGACGCCTTCGATTTCCTCGCCAACGTGAATTTGCCCGTCTGTTGCGTCTCCAACGCTGATACATCTCCCTTGATGGCGGCGATTCAGCGTCATGGTCTTCGCTTCGATGCGATCGTCACATCCCAAGATTCGCGGAGTTACAAGCCCGCGTCGGGCATTTTCCTCGACGCCCTGGCCGTACTCGGCGTCACGCCGGATCGAGCCATCCACTTGGGAGATTCGCTCCACAGTGACATAGGCGGAGCTTCCGCTCTTGGCCTGAGCACCGCTTGGATCTGCCGCGAAGACCGTATCCACGACATCGGCTCGTCCCAGCCCACATTCACATATTCCACCCTCACTGACGCCAAGCGCCTTTTCTGCTAGTAAATCCAGCATCCTGAACGTTTCACTTGCCCCGTATCGGTCTTTGATGTATTATTTAACAGTGGATAATAGTTACCAATGGATAGAATTGCTCAACGTGAATAGTTCGCACATAAGATCTACAGGGGGTGCCCTATGACATTCCGAATGAGTTTCCGGCTGTTCCTGGCGGTAGCGACGATCGCAGCCTTTGCCTCCCCTGTACCCGACGCCGCTGCCGGACCTCGGAAGCCGAGCAGATCGAGTCGGCCGGTCGCCAAGGCGAGATCGAGCGGATCACCCAGCCGAGCGAGGGCAAGCCGATCGCCCTCCCGCGCAAGAACAACCCGATCGCCCTCCCGCGCAAGAAGAACCCGGTCGACCTCCCGAGCAAGAACAACCCGGTCGACCTCACGGGCTCGATCCAGCGCGCCCAGAACGAGAGTACGCTCCAGCCGCTCAACCCACACGGCAAGGTCGAGCAGGCCGGCGCCAAGGATCAGCTCCTACCGATCGACCGCGCCTGCGAAAGTCCGGACCTCCCCTGCCCGTACTTCTCGATCAGTCAGACAACAACCGGCCACGCGACGTGCAAACAGCGGAGCAAAGCGCCGCTCGACGAGCATCACGGCCTTGGCACCCAAGTCGCGGACGAGGCCAAGTAGCAGGACGCTCGCCGCCAGCTCCCCCAAACCTCGTACCGGCTCATCGGTTCGGGCGACGAAAGCTTCTCGATCCCGCACAGGTTCGACGAGGGCAACGCGAAACGCTCCGCGCGCCGGGCGCTCCCGAGACTCCGGACGCGCATCGGCCCTCAACAACCAGCCTGTATCGAGAAGGCCACTGACTCGTCTTTCTCCACCGCAAGCGGATTCCGTGACTCGGCGCAAGGTTCCCCCGCACGGATCAACCTTGCTCAACACCGGCAACACTCGAACCGGATCCATCGCGGCCGACACTTACGGGCGCCGACATGGAAACGCCGCCGGCCACGGATCGGGTCGAAGGGTCGCCGGTGGCCGCGGCGTGGGGCACAATCCCAACAGCTTCGGTTCGGGAAGGAACACGCATCGTGGACACAGTCCATCCATCGACTTGACGATCGGCGCACGTGGTGATCGTTTCGCAGGCTACGTACGATTCGGCAACACGCGTTGCGATGCCGACCTGAGAGGAACCTTCCTCTACCGCGGCGACCGACACCATCGGGGCTCGCACTCATACTATGGTGGTCCTCGATACTTTGACCGTTACCGCCCTCTCCGCTATCACCGCTGCGACTACCGTGAGCCGTGGTATGGATACACCTACGCCACGACTTACTACGACATGCCCTACGCCTATCGAGCCTACGACACGGATGTGTACTACATCGATCAAACGTACGTGTTGGATGATCCACTGGACGTGACGGTTTCGTCCGTCATCACCACGCCCTCCACTGCCGTTCTCATGTCGCCCGAGATGACTACGATCGAGACACCCGCAGCATCCGACATAGTAACCATCGGGGAGGTGGCGACATCCGATCTCGTGACGGTCGATGAGACCGTCCCCCCGCAGGTGACAACGGCCGACACGGATCTACTCCCCTTGACGGAGCCCGGCGAGATGACTCTCGTCGGAAAGGGCAATGCCGCCTTCACTAACGGTCGCTATGACGATGCGCGTCGTTTCTACGTCAGCGCAATCATGGCCGACGAACGGGACGGGTACGCCAAATTCCTCTATGCACTGACGAACTTCGCTTTGGGCGACTACGAAGTCGCAAGTATGGCTATTCGACGGGCCCTTCTGACGACCGTGGACCTGATCGACTATCCCGTCGATATACGAAGCTTCTATCCGGACAAATCGTGGCTCGCTGCGCAACTCGATTCACTCGTTGCCTTCGTCGAGGCTCACCCACAAGATCCGGATGCACGGCTGTTGTTGGGATACCTCCATTACGCCGCTGGCGATCCGCAGCTTGCGATGTCCGTTCTCGATCTCCAGGCGACGTCGGACAACAAAGACGAGATTGTGACACTCCTGCGCGATGCGGTCCTGCGCGTTTCCCGCATGAACGAGTCGGACGAATAGTGCCCTACGGGGGTAGGTTCCTTGCCCGAGGACTTTAGCAGTCCATGGAAAAAGGAGTGGCGCGGGCTTCCAGCCCGCTTTTTCTCTGGCTTGAAGCCGGTGCCACACGAGGAAGAGACCCCTAATCAACAAGCTGTCTGGGGACCTCGAGCCAAGGTGCATCCGGAACGCATGGGAACGCGAGCCGCTGATGAGTATGCCTGTCGGATAGGTAGTCAGTTTTGCTGGAGCCGCATCGTACTTCCCAATCCGGCAAACCGACGCGAACCGAGCGTTGCCTCCGGGACTCCCTGTGGCCATATGCTGATTGAGACGCCGAAGTCATCCTCCGGTTCATCCAGTGCGAACGATACGGCGCCAAACCATCCCGGGAACTTGCGTATCAGAGCGACGGTGAAATCCAGAGACCGTCCCTCCGCAAGGTCGAACGCCTCCCGGATCGCCAGGGTGTGCTTCTCCGAAAGCCGGTAGTTGAGGTCGAATCCCAGCAGTTCGGAATCGGTCTCCTCAATCAGCCGGTATCCCAGCAGGTAACTGAGTCGCGGCGTGCGCTCCACGGCCACCGACACGTTGAAGATGTCGACCTCGCCGTCGTTGACGTCGTAGTTCATCTCACTGAGAAGCGCCGTTCGGTCGTTCAACCGCCAGATCGCCGAGGAGTTCACGTAGTTCCGAGAGAGACTGTTCTCAGGTCGGGAGAACGATCCGTATCCGTTCGTGATGATCTCACCCGGAGCGTCATTAAACAATCCAACCTCGACGTCCAAAGTAAGGAAGTCCACCGTACGGCGGGTCGCCCCGGCGCCGCGTTTCGTTTGCCACCGCTGCCGCAGGCCGAGCGCCACGCCGTCCGTCTCGCCGACGCCTTCAACCGTATCATCAAACCGGAACAGTTCATCGGGTTGCCGGTTGGCGCCTGCGACCCAGGCCGTGATGTCGGGCTTGATGACGTGACGGATACCATCGATGTCGAACAGCGATGAACGGGCATCGGGATAGACGCGTTCCAGATACATGCTGCCGCGCAACCCGCAGGAGACCAGTACCCGCGAGAGACCGCCACTCCCAGGCGAATCGTCCCACGACGTGGTACGCACCCCCACAAACGGTACAAACCGCAACGGCCCGACGTCCAGCGGTATACCGATCTCATGTCGGCTGTCTGACCGCGCAACACTTCCCGAACCGACGATACGCCCGTCGCGCAGCAACTCGCGGAAAGTCTGATGCCCCGGGCGGAGCCGCACGATCCCGAGCCGATTCTCACCGTACCACGTGCCGAAGTCTCCGACCGGCTCGCCCACCACATGGTACGTGAACTCGGGAAGCCGCTCCGTCTGAGTCGTGAAATCGAGAATCCGCGGCTGGGTCGTCACGGTGAATGCCCAGTTCGCCCGCTGCTTCTTGAGGCGAAACAGAGTCTCCTGTTCCTTCTCGTTGTCGAACTCCGACTCGAAGAACTCCTCGAGGAAGCTCGAATCCGAAATGTAGGATAGCTCGAGCGACAACTCCCAGTCATCTTGCAGGTAATGCCTGTGGCGCAACAGGAAACGACCTCGAATATCCTGTATGGAAGGTTCCTCCCGATCCCGGCCGAGAAAGTCTTCGTCGCTGTCCCAGAGCAGATAGCTGCGCACAAGACCGAAGTATGTGTCCCGCGTGTAATCGGCATCGATCCCGACAGCAGGCCCCCGCTCAGAGAAGAAATCGAGGCTCAACGTGGAATCAAAACCGTCCGGGGTCTCCAGACCCAACACGTTGAAGAACTGCCATTCAGATTCGAGTTCGACCCCGAAATCGTCGCTGTAGCCGGTCCGCAAACTCTTAATGGACGTCTCCGAAGCATCTATGCGCCCCCGGACATAAGGCCAGTAGAGAATCGGCTTCCCTTCGACATTCAAGGTGGCGTGGCGGATGCTGAATGTGCCGGCGCGCAGACCACGTTGTTGTCCAGTGATGTCGAGAGGCGTTCTGTTCACCAGCTCGACGCGCTCCACCCCTACATGATAGTGCGGTGTATGGAACTCACTGGTCGTCAACATGGCGTCTTGCGCCGTGAAGCGGTTTCGCGACAGTTGGCGAATCTCAGATGCGCGGACGTACAGCGGAATACTCCGCTGCGTGACGGACGTTCGCACAACGGCGTCCAGAATCAGAGCACGATCATCGAGAAAGTCGTAGTACAACTTGGATGCGCGGATCGTGTTCGGACCCTGCGCCATGACAACGTCGCCCTCGAGGTACGCCGCCTCGACCTCAACCTCACCGAAACCGGTAGACAAACGCTGACGCTCGGAGGCATCACGTCCACCAATCCCGAACGACGGCTCCTCCCATCCAGGACTTCGCGACGGTTGCGCCTCACCACCGAGACCGGCTACACCGGGCTCCTCCCTACGAGTGCCTCCTCCCCCGCGCGGCAGGAAAACAACGACAGAATCCGCCTGAACTTCCAGGAAATCGTCATCCGAGACCCCACCGCGAGACAGATACACACCGCCCGCGACGGTCAGCACCTGCCCGCCCCCTTCAACCTCCGAGACGACCAGCTCCCCCTCGGACCGTACATGAATCAGAGGACGCGGCGCGGCTTGCTGCACGGTGCCCGACAATCCGGAGGCGTCGTATACACGCAGATGGGTGTCCTCACCCGTGGCGGGTTGTCCATCACGAACGGCAGCCCCTCGCAGGGCAAGCCCTTCGCGGTAAGCCGGGCTGTCAGTCGGTGGTTGAAAGGCGATATCGTCGACTTCGGTCGTGATCTCGCCGGAAGTGCTGAGCGTGACGAACAGAGCCGGTCCCGAGGTGACCGTGCCCGCCGTCTCCGTTATCTGCGCATCCTGCCAGAGTAAGATTTCCAAGCAGCGGCAAGGCCTGCCCTCGAGCCCACCGTGAACGATCCAGATGACTGCCTCGCGGGAGCGAAGCGTCTGTCCGTCCTTCTCTCCTATCGTGGCGACGAAATCGCCGATGATGTGGATTGCCTCCGTCCCGACCTCATCCTCGAACACGTGTGCCAGTTGCCCGTTGAACCGGACCGGAAGTCGAGAAATGCCGCTGGGAACCAACGAATCCCAAACGGGATCGCCCAACGGTGTGAGCCCTTGTCCATGGGCCACACCGGAGGTGAGACACAAAACGGTGAACCAGCCGATCCTGCGTAGCATGGGCATGAGGGGAAGCTGCCTCGCTCCGAAACCCAATCCCGAACATCGTCCGGCACAACACCAGGGCGGTTAGATCAGCCGATCAATTACTCCCCGCCGTGCCTGCCGTTCAGATCTGAGGCACGATCGACCGCCATATCTGGCGCTTCGCGCGCACACTCAGGACGCGGCACCCGCAACGGAGATCGACGTGCCCACGCCAAGCCACGCCCAACCCCACGAACGGTCACTATAGGTGGCGCGTCCGACCTGTCAATTCAATGCCTCATCCGCTCGCCGACCCGGCGGGACCCTCGAAGACAGAACGGTGCTCATCCGAATCGATCGAGATCGCAGAGCCTGGAAGACGGCGAGGATCGAGAACATGGCAAGCTGTCGGCACCCCTTTTGACCGACTGAAAGCGCCGGCACCCGGCGCACCCGGCCTGCCGCACGTCCGGACGCTACGCATAGGATCCGATCACCCAGCCTGCTAGACACCCTGAAGGGGATGCACTCTGGACGGAGTGAGGGCATCTGAGTCGTCGTAGATCCATTGCCACGTCTGACACGCGGGTCGGACGCTACATAGCACCCTGGCACCGCCGCCCCTGCTCCTGGAAAAGTGCGGCAAGGACGAATGCGGGATGGCCCAGACGCGGATTCTGGGAGACGTTCGATCACGGTCACAAGTTCAATGTCCGATAATCTGAGCGCCATGCCGCAGAGACGTGCCAGGATCGGAACAAGATTCCCGGAGGATAATCCAAAATCGTGGGCGGCCAAAATATTGGCGCAGGGGGTTTGCACGGCGGTGGGGATCTGTTAACATAACTAGCGCTGTCGTGTATGGGACGCGACGGCTTCGGGGTAATTCCTTCCGCCTGAAGTCCTTGGGTGGTTCTCCGACAAACTATATTCACTCACCGTCCGATTCCCCCATTGGACGGTTCCCTAAGGCCCGGTTACCCCGCCGGGCCGTTTTTTTTGCACGCCGCCAGGCCGAGACCGCCCAATCCACTTGCGTCGCTCAGAAACCCGTAGCCGAGCAACCCCACCCGCTCGACTGGGGTCTTCATGCTCAGCGCAGCCCTTCGACATGCATGTACCACAGCGACATTCGACAACAGGTCTTGGCCCAATCCGCGGAGTCCGATCGAACGCTTGTGTACTCCAAGTCGGCATCAACCCTCGGAAACGGCAAGACCGTAGGAGCGAACATCATTGGACGATAGGGTCGCTGTTTGGTACGACGGTTGCACGATGGATTCTCGTTCCGTACGAACACATAGGCGCGATTCGCAACGCGCTCGTTCGTGGACTATAATTTTACAGGGCTCGAGAAGGACGGTCCGTGTGCGCGGTATGGGTGCTTCCAGACAAGTACCACGAGGGCAACGGAAGGAAACAGTCTTTCGCTTAGTTCCATGAGAATAAGGGAAACGAGAACACCGCGGCGCCGGCCGGACAGCGGACCACTTGCAACCTGAGCGAACCCTATGAGCATAGAATCAAATCCGGGACGGCTTCGTCGTGTGGCGCGGTCAATTGTTCTTCGGACAGTCGTCCTGATGGCGCTGCTCTTGTCCATCGGAGGTGCGCTCGCCGCAGCGCTCATAGCCCTTCGCAAGGAGCCGCCGCGACGTGAGGTCACCGCCCTTCCCGTCCTTGTCGATACCGAGGTCCTTCATGCATGTGACGTGACGGAACAGTTCATCGGATACGGAACCGCGCAACCGGTGCGCCGGGCGAACCTCGCCGCCGAGGTCCCCGCCACAGTCGTTGAACGGGTCGGCGATATACGAGCAGGGTCGGCCGTCGCGGAAGGACAAGTTCTTATCCGGCTCGATTCCCGCGAGTACCACATTGCCCTGGACGGTGCCACAGCTCGCGTCGAGTCTCAGGAAGCCGCCCTTGCTGAACTCGCGGTCGAAGAGCTCAACCTTCATGCAATGATGAAGACGGCTGAGCAGGAGCTGCGAATAGCCCGTGACGAGAAGGCCCGTGTGACCGGTTTGTTCGAGCAGGGTGTGGCAGCAAAGAAGGAATATGATTTCGCGAGCCTGGCGTACCAACAAGCCCGACGAATGCTTCAGGGATATGAGCGGGAGGTGGCCAAGATGGCTCCCCGCCGGCTGAACCTCGAGGCAACGAAACGGAGCTATGAGGCCGACGCCGCACTTACGCTCTTGAACGTCGAACGATGCGAGATTCGTGCGCCATGGGGTGGTCAGATCGATCAGATGCTGGTGGAGGCCGGCGATCGCGTTGGCCCCGGTACACCTGTCCTCACGCTGATCGACTCGTCGCACATCGAGATTCCGATCGAATTGCCGGCGGCGTCCTACGATCGTGTCCGGGTGGGGACACCCTGCAAGATAGTGTCGGAGAGTGCGGCAGGTTCACTTTGGACCGGTGAGGTGGCCAGGGTCGCACCAGCCGCTGACGAACAAACGCGCACCTTCGCCGCATACATCATCGTTGATAACACGAGGCAGTCTCGGCCTCTGGTACCGGGGACATTCGCCCGTGCCGAGGTCCGAGGGCTCCTACATCTGGACGCTATCGTGATCCCTCGCAGCGCCTGTCGCAACGGCCAGGTGTTTGTCGTGGAGGACGGCGTCGCCCGGCGGCGTGTCGTCACGCCCAAACGATACCTCGAGGAACGCATGATAGTCTCGGGTGAGCTACACGACGCCGATCGCCTGATCCTGTCGCACCTGGATCGGCTGATCGACGGTACTCTGGTACGGCTCCCCGCGCTGACGGCAACCTCGTCTCCAAAACCACCGCCCGGACAACAGGATGACATCCCGCATGAAAAGGAGGCATACAGCTCATCGCCATGACCTCCCTCCCGCGCTTCAGCGTCAACAATCCGGTGCTCATCAATCTGTTCATGATGACGATCCTCGTCGGCGGCGTGTACGGCGGGTTGACCCTCGTCCGGGAGATGTTCCCGGAATCTCGTCCCAACCAAATTCTAATCACTACGGCCTACCCGGGAGCGACCCCGGCCGAGGTCGAAAAGGGCATCACGCTCAAGATCGAGGAGCAGATCAAGAACATTGAAGGCGTCGAAACGGTTCGTTCCGTCATCAGCGAGGGTCTGAGCATGATCCTCGTCGAGATGGAGAGCGGGTTCGAGGCCATGGATCGGGCCGTCAACGACGTGGAATCCGCCATCGACTCGATTCCCTCCGAGGATTTCCCCGAGGATGCTCTGGAGACACGCGTTGCGAAGTTCGAGCCACGCCTGCCCGTCATCGACGTGTCGCTCTTCAGCGACCATGGCGACCGCGCCCTCAAACAACTCGGCGAACGGCTGCGTGAAGATGTCCTGGAACTTCCCGGCATCACCGACGTCATACTTGGCGGCACGCGAAAGGACGAGATCAGCGTCGAGGTGAAACCGGACAAGCTGGTCGAGTTCAGTCTGTCCTTCATGCAGGTGGCCGAGGCCATTGCCGCCAGCAATCTCGACCTTCCCGGCGGACAGGTTCGAACACCCAGCGCCAACGTCGCCGTGCGTACGCTCGGCGAGAAGGACCGTGGGGAACAACTGCACGACATCGTCATCCACAGTGATTCGGCGGGTCGAACAGTCCGCGTGCGTGACATCGCAACCGTCGTGGACGGATTCGAAGACGTGGACACGGCCGGCTCTTTCCGAGGGTTGCCGGCAGTTACCCTGATTGTCTACGAGAGATCGGAACAGGACGCGATCGAGATTTCCGCGCTGGTTCGTGCGCTCGTGGCAGGAAAGACGGGGCAACCTCTCGAGCGATCGTGGACCGATCGGCTGCTTGCGAGGCTCTCTGGGAACGACCCGGTCCGCGAAGCCTACGAGAAAGCCAAGAGCGATCCGTACCCCCCGGGCATCGGAATAGAGACACATAGTGACCTCTCCGTTTTCGTCTCCGGTCGACTCGATTTGCTTATGCGCAACGGGCAGTGGGGACTGCTGCTCGTGTTCCTGTCCCTGCTGGTGTTTCTGCACTGGCGAGTGGCGTTGTGGGTGATGATGGGGCTGATTCTGGCGATCACCGGGGCGCTAATCTGCATGAAGCTGGTCGGCCTGAGCCTGAACCTGATCACTATGGGTGGTCTGATCATCGTGCTCGGCCTGCTCGTCGATGACGCCATCATCGTCTCGGAACACGTGTATTCAAAGGTCGAGCAAGGCATCGAGCCGAAACTGGCCGCTATCTCCGGGACGGAGGAGGTGACGTGGCCGGTCGTCTGCGCAATCGTCACGACCATCGTCGCGTTCTTTCCACTGAGATACATCAAAGGTCAGATGGGCGACTGGATGGGTGTGCTCCCCCTCGTTGTGTGCGTCGCCTTGTCCGTCTCGCTCGTCGAGGCACTGACGATTCTGCCCTCGCACCTGGGTCACAGTCTGCGCCCCCGGTCGAACTCGAAACGAGACGCCGCCGCAAGGACGACCCTCGGGGCAAAACTGCGCTGGCTTGCCGCAGGGGAGCACGATCTCCTTATGCATCTGCTGCGCAAACCCTACGACCGGCTCTTGCGGGTGGCGACATCCTACCGGTATGTAACTATGGGCGCTCTATGCGCGTGCATGCTGGTGGCGATCGGCGCCGTCAAGGGTGATCACGTCCCGTTTGTCTTCCTTCAAAAAATGGACTCGGACAGTCTGTATGTCAACGTGAAGATGGGCGTGGCCGCACCGATCTCCAGTACACGAGCGGCCACTAACGTCATTGAGAAGGCCGCGCTGGAACGTAAGGATGTCAAGACTGTCTTTGCATTGATCGGTGCCCAGTACAACATGGACGGAGCGCCCTCGGTCCCTCAGTCTCATCTCGGACAGGTTTTCGTGGAGCTGGTGCCCGGCGAACAGCGCGAAGCCACAAGCGAGGAAATTCTGCAGGATCTGCGGGCGAACACGGCTGATCTTACGGGCGTGGATACACTCAGGTTCCAGGCGATCCACGGCGGGCCGGGTGGATCGGCGATCCAACTGGAGGTTCGAGGTCACCGCGTGGAGGATTTGATCGAGGTTTCCGACGACATCAAGAGCCGCCTGGCGGGGTTTGCCGGCGTCGTTGACATCGCCGACGATTTCGACGCGGGCCGACCGGAGGTCCAGATCGAGCTGTTTGAATCGGCCAGATCACTGGGGCTGACGACGCGATCACTGGCGATGCAGGTTCGATCGGCCTTCTACGGCTTCGAGGCGCGCAAGATTCAGCGTGGGCGAGAAGACGTGAAGATCATGGTTCGCTACCCCCCGGAGCATCGCAAACGCATCTACGATATCGAATCCATGCGGGTGGCGACACCGTCGGGTGCGCTCGTGCCGTTCACGGAGGTCGCGCGTCTCACCGAGGGAACCGGATACGCTTCCATCCGTCGCACGAACCAACGTCGAACGGTAGCCGTCAAGGCAGACGTCGACCAAAGCGTCACCAACTCGCGCAAGGTCATGGCTGCCTTAAAGAAGGCGTTCCCGGACATCCTCCGTCAACACCCTGGAGTGGAGCTTGCGTTCGGAGGGCAACAACTGGAGACATCCAAGGCGTTCGACTCTCTCGACCGAAGCTTCTTGATCGCGATGCTGCTGATCTACGTGATTCTCGCCGGTCTGTTCCGCAGCTACATACAGCCACTGATCGTGATGTCGATCATCCCATTCGGGTTGATCGGGGCCGTGGCCGGTCACTTCGTGATGGGTTACCCGCTGACGATCGCCTCGATGTTCGGCCTCGTTGCACTCACCGGCGTGGTCGTGAATGATTCGATGATTCTGGTCACCTTCATCAACAAGCGCGTCGCCAAGGGTATGGCTCTCCAGGAAGCCGTGATCGAAGGTGGCAAGAGCAGACTCCGCCCGATCCTACTGACGTCGGTGACAACGGTTCTAGGTATGGGGCCGCTCCTGTTCGAAACGTCATTCCAGGCCAAGTTCCTCATCCCGATGGCGATATCGCTCTCGGCCGGATTGATCTTCGCCACCGTCTTGACACTCATCGCCGTGCCATCGCTGTACATGATCGTATTCGATTTCAAGAGGATCCTGGGCGCGTTCGTCGCGTGGCTCATCGGCAGACCACCCACGCAACCGGTCGGGGATGCGTAGCGCAAATCACCATTCAAATGGGTCGGGGGTCGAACGACACGGCCCACCTCTTCAGAGGTGGTGGTCATGACGATTCGAGTCCACCACGGCTGAAGCCATGGGCCACCCAACCCACACTGCTGCCACAGCGGTGGCACCCCATTCCACGGCCGACACGGGGTCGGTCGCCATAAGGCACCACGGCGCCGCCCACGCGCTGCGTTACATGCCCGCGTTTCACTTGGGCGGGGCACCGGGCGGTTGCGCCGCCCCTTCGAGCGACAGATACCTGACATTTTCCTTCACGGCGCTCGGAGAGAAGCCGAGCACGAGCCACCGATCCGTCACGGCCAGCGCCGGACCGACCAAGCCCCAGTGCGCGTACCAGACACCGTCGGAATCGCATCCCAAGCGGATAAGACTGCCCCGAGCAAGCTCATTCTCCACGACCTCCACCATTCGATCGATGTTCCCGCGAAGTGCGGTCGCATCCCCGACAACCGGTGCGATGACAGTCCAGGCCAGAGGAAGCCCCAGTGCGTGCCGAGGGAAATCGTGGATGATGATCGGACCACCCAGGTGCGCAACAATGTCGCGCTCGATCGACACACCGGCGGCCGCCTCCAGACCTCGCCAGTATGCCCGGATGCCCTCGCGTGAGTGCGGACTCCTCGACGCGAGATATGCGGTGCACGCTCCGCGCAGGATCGCAAGAGGTTCCGCATCGACAACCGCATAGCCGCTCGCGCCATCCGGGATCACCAAGCGAGTTTCCAATTCCAGCACTTTCTCGCCGGCGATTCTCACCGTTTCATCGCGCCTGTGCCGGCGTAGCACGCCCTTCACCTCGACGTCTCGACCCCGCTTCCCGACAACCCACAAACCCCGCTCGACACCCGACAAACCCAGCGCGCCTTTAACAGCCGATACCTTTTGCGCAAACAACGAGTCCATGCGGCGCGAGAGCCCATCAAAGCCGACGTAAAGCACCGTATCGGTCGGCAAACCGGCCATACGAGCCAAACTCGACATAACCCATGGATCGGCGGCAAGC
The DNA here is from genome assembly GCA_030622435.1 of Planctomycetota bacterium. GTDB lineage: Bacteria > Planctomycetota > Phycisphaerae > UBA1845 > UBA1845. The sequence goes on along the minus strand of JAUXGE010000007.1, from coordinate 12,647 downwards.
GTGTTGGCACGGCCGGCCGCTGCACGCGACATGCTCTCGAAGGCACCCTCGCCAATCGCAATCACGTAATTGTTTTCAAACGGCCCCCAGGTAATGGTTCCCCACAACGGGAGCCGCCGGTCCTTCAGCGTGAAGACCGTGCGACCCCCGATGGTACGCTCCGTCAACGTCGTATCTTCGTTGTTGGTGTACGTATTCAGCAGGTGCCGGATCCGGCGCACCAAGGCATCATTATCACCGCGAGTGTGAATGATGATCGCGGCACGCAGACTGGCCAGTTCATGCCCCCCGTCCGCGCGTGCCGAGGCTGAGACGTCGAGGAGTGCTACCGCGTGCGGACGATCGAGAATGATCGGAAGGCTGAGCAGCGAGTCGATCCATCCCCGGACGCAGTCGTCGAGTTCCGAGAACAGGCCCATACGTTCTGCCTGGTCCGCGAGCGACCTGATGAGCGCAAAGGTCCCATCCATTCGACCGGGATCGGAAGCCTCCCCGGAATGACGCGCCGTCCTGGTCGATGATTCGTCTCCGTTGATGACCCAGGCGGCCACAGCATCCCGCGGGATGGCCTCCAGTAAGTACGGTGTCTTTTCACGAGTTGCGTGGGCTTGGGGGGAACCTGCAACCGGCAACGCTGCCACCAAGAGAAGCCCCAGCATCATGCCCAACCGCGCTTGCCGCATGGCCGTGGTCCCGGCACCGGGTCCCACCCGACACGAAGGCTGTCTCCGGGCCAACGGCCCGAACCGATCGGCAGAAGACAAGCTGAGATTTCGGATCGATTCGGTCATCCGTTCTGTGTCCTCCTGCTTACCGCCACGCCAACCCGGCTTGGCCAGTCCCCCAATGCAACGCCGTGACCCCGGTATGGCCTCACCATTATGACATTCTAGCTGACGCGATCACACCGACCCAATGCCGTTCCGTCGATTCCTGTCAGATTCCCCGGCAGGAGTGTACCCCGGGCTGCTGCTCGGTTGGGGCGATTCCAGTCGAGCCTGCTTGGCGCAGGGACTGCGACCGACGACGCCCCACCGATTCACCGATCCCACCCGGGTCTACGCAACGTGGGAAATACGGTAGACTGCCCTCATGCAGCAGAGGATGTTCATCAAGAGTGTCTCTCTTGCCCGCAAGATATGCTTGCTCTTCGGCACCGCCGTCTTGCTGACGATCACGGTCACACTTGCTTACCCGTGGCTACAGATGAACGCGTTGGACGAGCAAGCCATGCTGATGCGGGCTATGCTCGTTGCCTCGACTGCCTACGAGGCCGTCGACCTGCAGCAGCGGGATTGGGCCAACGCCCAGGCGGCGTTGGAGGCACGATGGCCCACGTGCGTTCGAGAGCTTGGCGTGCCTCCGCAGCCGCCGCGACTCGTACACAACAGTCCGGGAGTCGGAGGCGGCTTCCAACGAGAGGCCATCGACCGGCTTCAACGTTATCCGAAGCAGCGCTATCATTGGAAACGACAAAAGGACGGGCGACTGTTCCGGTTCGCCATGGCCGTACGAGGCGCGGACGCGGACCCGCACCCGCATGTGCTGCGCGGGATCATTGACGTTCGTCTGCCAATCCCACAGGCACCGGCCGTGTGGAACGCGGTAGTGACGGTGTTAGCCGGTGCAAGCGGCGCCGTGCTGGCCATCCTCGCTTTTTACATGGTGACGCAGCGTCTGGTGCTGTCCCCGGTTCACGCCCTCCGTCGCGTGGCCGAGAAAGTGACCACGGGGGATTTGAGCGTCCGTTCGTCAATCGAAAGCGGCGACGAATTCGAGAAGCTCTCGGACGCCCTGAACGACATGCTGACACACCTCAATGCCGCCCAGGAAGAACAGCAGAGAATCAACAGGTCGCTCGACATCCGCCTGGGCGAACTGGCAGAGACAAACGTGGCGTTGTACGAATCCAATCGCCTCAAAGGCGAGTTCCTCGCCAACGTCACGCACGAGCTGCGTACGCCGCTGGTGTCGATTATCGGCTTCGCAGAGCTGTTGCGAGACGCATGGGAGAACCCGGACGCGGATCGCAACAGGCTTTCTCGCTACTCCCAGAACATCCTGACCAGCGGGCGTAGTCTTTTGGACATCATCAACGACCTGCTTGACCTGGCGAAGATCGAGGCGGGGAAGATGGAACTCCACCTGTCGGAGTTCGACATCGCGGAACTCGGGCGTGACATGATCGACTTTGTTCGCCCTCTCGCCGACAAACGGAACCAGGATCTTTCCCTGACACTCGGCGACGACCTTCCCCGCTGCCACAGTGACGCGGGGAAGATCAAGCAGATCCTGTACAACCTGCTCAGCAACGCCGTCAAGTTCACACCCACCGGCGGCTTTGTCTCGCTGGCGATCGAGTGCAGGGGAAACGACGTCGTCCGGCTGACGGTAAACGACACCGGACCGGGAATACCCGCCGATCGGCGTGACGCCATCTTCGAGGTCTTTCACCAGTTGGACGCGTCACGAACGCGCGAGTACGAGGGAACCGGGCTCGGTTTGGCCATCACCAAGGAACTCGTCGACATGCTCGGCGGTAAAATCCACCTTGACAGCACGGAAGGACGAGGAAGCACATTCACCGTGGACATGCCTGTGCATGTGGAACAGAAAGAAGCAAGACCGAGCATCCCCCTCACCTAGCACGGTTGCCGCGTGTCCCCCCTTCAGACAATGGAACGCGGGCGGCAGGCGGTGGAATGCCCCGACACGGGGGCCTACCATTGAGATGGGAACACCAGCCTCCCCGCCGCTCGTCGGGTTGAAGCCGATGATCGGTCGGGTTACCATGCTCAGCGATCATGCGGGACGTTACTTGGAATGGGAGTATACGGTTCGTGTCCGATTCTGGCCGCTACCTGGGCACACCAAGCCAGGGTGCTCGAGGGTGTGATATGGATGGGGCTGCTGATCCTTCTGATCATCGTCGGGGTGGGCGTGGCTGCCTGTGTTAGACAGCGGGCGAAGGCATCACAACGCCACCGGCGGGAGGCTTTCACCCTCGAGGAGCTGCGGCGATTGCGGAATCGGGGAACTGTCACTCCGGACGAGCACGACACGCTGCGTAACCGGATCGTGATAGACCTGCAGCAAACAGTGCATTGCGACCGCTGATCTTGGCCCGATAATGTCCTTCAGCGGGGCCTGAAGTTGTGACGATATGAGCGCGTCGGCGCGCGGACCGATGGTTCAGGCGCTGGAAGCGGGTACGTTTGGAGAGAATGTAATGCCGACATCGCGAGGCGGAGGCAGTGGCAGTCGATCGCGACGAGCCAGCACGTGCAGCTTCTGCGGCAAGAATCAGCGAGATGCAGGCCCGATGGTCGAGGGCCCCAAGGATGTGTTCATCTGCAAGGCGTGCGTCGAGCTTTGTCACAACATCATCAAGCAGGAGGTGCGGAAAGCCTCTACGACGCGCGCGGTGTTGCGCGACATCCCATCACCGCGCCAGATCACCGAATTCCTGAGCCAGTACGTGATCGATCAGGACCGGGCGAAGCGCACGCTCGCCGTCGCCGTCCATAACCACTATAAGCGTCTCCAACATGTCGATACCGCTGGATCGGACGATGTCGAGATCGACAAGTCGAACCTGTTGATCCTCGGGCCTACCGGGTCCGGCAAGACTCTGTTGGCAAAGACGCTGGCGCGCATGCTCAACGTACCTTTTGCGATCGGTGATGCGACCACATTGACGGAGGCCGGCTATGTCGGCGAGGACGTCGAGAACATCCTGCTGAGGCTCCTGCAGAACGCAGAGTATGACCTCGACGTTGCCCAACGCGGGATCATCTACCTCGACGAGATCGACAAGATCGGTCGCACCTCGCACAACGTCAGCATCACACGCGACGTCTCCGGCGAAGGCGTTCAGCAGAGCCTGCTCAAGATGCTCGAGGGAACGGTCTCGAATATCCCGCCGCAGGGCGGACGTAAACACCCCGAGCAGCAGTACATTCAAATGGACACGGCGAACGTCCTGTTCATCTGCGGCGGCACGTTCGTCGGGCTGACCGACATCATCCGGCGACGGATCGGCCACAGCGCCATCGGTTTCTCGAATGAAGGGGAGCCGCACGACCTGACAACCGAGGAAGGTGAGGTACTCGCCCAGGTTATTCCGGACGACCTCGTCGAATACGGCATGATTCCGGAGCTTGTAGGACGACTTCCAATCGTCACGACGCTCGACCCGCTCAACGTCGAGACGTTGGTCAAGATCCTTACCGAGCCCAAGAACGCCCTCGTCAAGCAGTATCAGAAGTTTTTCGAATACGAGCAATGCCAACTCGAATTCGCTCCCGCCGCTCTTCGCTCGCTGGCGGAGAAGGCCATGGAGCGCGAGACCGGGGCTCGTGGTCTGCGCGCCGTCATGGAAGAACTCATGCTGGAGCCCATGTTCGAGCTACCGGATCACGGCCGGACCGGCAAGGTCTCCGTGACTCAGGCAGTGGTCGAGGGTCGGACGCGGCTGCTGCCGGCCAAAACACGTCGCCGTCGCGAGTCGGCCTGACGCGGATCGGTCGAGGTTTCTCCGACTTCAACGTCCTGCCGGCCAAATGATTACCGGCCACCACCCATTGCCTGTCGCGATTCGAGGGGATGCAGGGACACCACGGGGTAAAGTCCTCAGACAAGCTGGTCGATACCCCGCGCGGGCTCGTTGCCTTTTCCCCCGGCGTTGGGGTGGACCGGTAAACTCCAAGAGTACACTATGCCCGTGACTCTACTGTGTCCGCGGCTTTCCTGTCGCGCGATCCTGCGTGTACCAGACAATGTGCGCGGCAAGCGGGTCCGTTGTCCGGAGTGCGGGACAACGTTGATCGTTCCTGCGACCGGCAGTCGATGCGCCAAACCCAAGCCGGTGGATATCGAACCTACTGAGAAGCAGGACTGATCACACCCCGACACCGGGCATAATCACATGCCCGGTAACAGCCGGCCCAACCCTTTGGACTCATCGACACATGATCTCATACGCTGCCGGCATCAGGGTTTTCCCAAGGAGTCAACAGCCGACCGAATTGCCCCGATATGGCTCGGGGTCGTACCGCAACACCCCCCTATGATCGACACTCCGAGATCAAGCAGGTCTCGGGCTCTCTCGCCCATCAGCGCCGGCGATTCCGTATAGACCGTCCGCCCGTCCCTCGTTTCCGGCAGCCCCGCATTCGCCTGGATGATGAGCGGCATGTCGATGCACTTTCGGAAGGCTCCGGCCACCGCAATCATGTTGTCGATGCCGTTGCCGCAGTTCGAGCCGATGACGTCGGCGCCGGCCTCAAACAACCCGGCCGCGGCAACCTCGATGCTGACACCCATGATGGTGTAGTACCCTCTGGGAGTATCGTCGAAAGTCATCGTGGCAAGGATAGGTATGTCGGGTGACACTTCCCTGGCGGCTGAAACGGCAAGCTTCGCTTCGGCAAGGTCGGTCATGGTTTCGACGCAAATGCAGTCCGCCCCCGCCCCAACAAGACATTCGATCTGCCGGCGGAAGCCCGCGTAGACATCTCCGGGGTCCGCATCTCCGTATGGTTTGAGCAGTTTGCCGCACGGCCCGCAGGATGCGGCCACGTATGCGCGATCGCCGACTACCCCGCGAACCGCGAGCACGGCGTCACGGTTGATAGCCTCCATCTTCTCTTCAAGGCCGTAAAGGGAGAGCTTCAGCGGCGAGCCGCCGAACGTGTTCGTCTCGAGGATGTCCGCGCCGGCCTCCAGATATGCCTCGGCTATCTCCTCGAGGACGCGCGGGTTCGAGAGGTTGACGGTCTCAGGACATTGCCCCGCATCGAGTCCCTTCTCGAACAACATGGTACCCATGGCGCCGTCGGCAACGAGCGTCTCTCCGGATGACAACCGATCGATCAGCCTCTTCATCTTCAGTTCTCACTGATGAGGCACTTCACACGATCCACGGCATTGGCAGCGTCAAACCCGTACGCATCAGCGCCGATCTGGGCCGCGAAATCCTTCGACACAGGAGCACCGCCTACGATCGTCCTGACCTTCCCGGCCAGACCTTCCTTCTCCACGCACTCCACAACACTCTTCATGACCGGCATGGTTGTCGTCAGAAGAGCGGACATGCCGATGATCGACGCGCCATGCTCTTTGGCTGTCTCGACAAAGGACTCGGGAGCCACATCGTTACCCAGATCAATGACGTCAAAACCGGCACCCTTGAGCATAATGGCGACGAGGTTCTTCCCGATGTCGTGCAGATCTCCCTGCACGGTCCCGATGACGATCTTCCCGAGCGAGGGAACACCCTCCTTGATCAACAGCGGTCTCAGATTGTCCATGCCGGCGTACATAGCCTTGGCGGCCATCAGTACGTCGGGGAGGAAGATCTCGTGAGCCTTGAAACGCTCTCCCACGGTCCCCATCCCCGCAATCAGACCATCGTCCAGGATATTCTTTGCCGAGATCTCATCGGCAATCGCCTGCTTCGTGAGCCGATCCACCTGCTCGTCATCACCCCGAATCACCGCTTCCGAAATCTCGGCTAATCCAGCCATTTCGAATCTCTCCGTATATCATGGCGTTGTCACTACTTCGTTAATGCACGAAACCTCTTCCGACAGCCGTGGGTTTCGCAGCGGTCGCAGAACGGATACGTGTCCGGTCTGTCATGAATGTTCCTGAGCCCTGCAATGATGAGGCCCGACACGGATTTCAGCGGTTCCATCAGGAAGCTGTCCCTCAGTATCAGACCAATTCTGTCGGGGTGTACGAAGGCGAAAAGCCTCTTTTGCCCGCTGATGTCCCACCCGCAGTAACCCGGACTGTACCTGAGTACTCCCGTCGTTTCCGTGACGCAACCTCTCTCGCGCAAATTCCGTTCGTAGCGATGCTCGGCCAATCCGGCCAGCCGGTCCGCCGCCGCCGAGGCGGCCGCGTCCAGCATACTCGCAAGGGCAAAATCGTTCGACTGAAAACGTTTGGCGATCTCCGCTTCCGGCTGCTTGCCAAGCGTGACAGCGAAGAGGGCCAAATGATCGGCCTGCATGTAAACGTCCGCAACGGGCGTCCGTGGTTCGTTTCTCCCCTCACCATCGTAGATACCTCGGAAATCGTCCTCCGAAATCTCCTCCATAACTCCCACCGGGACAGCCGTCGCTTCCAAGACGTCGATTGCCGTTCGGCAAAGTGCGTCGATTTCCTTCGTCACGACCGTACCCGGCGCGATGCCCTGGTTTTCCAGCACGGCATCCCGAGACGGCAAGACCTCCGCAGGCATAAACTGCAGGATTCCGGTCATAGGTTCTCATGGGGCAGAGAGGTCATTCCGTGGCGACGTGCCTCGACCGACATTCGCTCTGTCAGATCCTTCCGTACGTCACCGGGAAGGGCCGTGGGTTCGTGCTCTCCCAGGAGCCTTTCGACCTCTGCATGCGCCCGCTCGCCCAGGGTCCGCCCACCCTCCTCCAGCCACCGCGAGTGATTGGCCCGATCGACCACAGGACCTGGAATGTAATGCTCATCCCGAAGGTATCGGCGTGTGTGTTTCGAGATCAGAAGATGGTGATCGGCTAGCAGCTCTTCAAACCGCGGCTGGGCAGGGAAATCCTCCCTCGGCTCGATCCCCTCGATCATGCGCAGGACCATGCCGCATATCTCGTTGTCGAGCACGAGCTTCTCGATACTCAGGCAACTTTCGAAGTCCAGCATGCCTGGTCCGGAGACGTTGTTGATACCGGCCAGGGCCGCAAGCGTCGCCCCCATCGAGGACTCGACGCCCGCCTGTGCATCAAGCAACTTGGCATCGCTCAGAGCGATATAAGCCTGGGTGGGAAGCCCGAGGTGCTTGCCGATCTCGTTGTAAGCACAGTCGATCATCATGGTCTCCACGGCACCCATCGGTGTCGTTTCATACCGAACGTCAAAGGGAGCTGGTGAGCCGCCGTACAACACCGGTGTACCTGGATTCGTCAGTTGGCTGATGACGATGCCGCTCAATGTCTCGGCCGTGTGCTGCACAAGACTCCCGACGAGCGTGATGGGGGCGACAAAGCCGGAGAGCGGCATCGAGATGTATTCCACCGGAATCGAATACTTGGCGCAATCGACGACGTTTTGCGACGTCACATCGCTCCATTTGAGAGGCGCCGTCGGACAGCAGGAGAAAACGGTAAGCGGCTTGGCCTTTAGCGCTTCCTCGCTTCCTCGCACCGCAATCTGAAGGTCCTTCATGATATTGAAGGCGTCGATCGTGAAGGCTCCGGTCACGACAGGCTTGGAACAGTACATGAGGCTCAGGAACAGCCTGTAGCTGTCGGAGATGTTCTGGTGCACGTCGGCCGGTACCAGGGCCGTGCTCTGCGACGACAAATGCGGCAGGCGGCTCACCACCTTCACGTACCGTACGTAATCCTCCGTGGTGGGCCTGCGGCTGCCACCGGTTTCGTAATCGAGGACGTTGATGGCGGCCGAGCCGGGTGTGAAGTGCACGTTGTGGCCGGAAAGATCATGCGTCTCACCCCCTTCAACATCATACAGCCGGAACCCGGATGGGGCGGCCTCCAGAGCCTTGTCGATGATCTCACCACCTGGAAAGGCCCGCTTCTTATCGCGATCGATCTTGGCTCCGTGATCGCCAAGCATGTCCAGGATTCCTGGATTGTGAATCTCGATTCCGAGCTTCTCGAGAAGACTCCGCGCTTCACCGACAATATCTTCCAACAGTTGATTGCTCAGGAACCTGACAGTCGGTCTCATGTTGACGCTCCTGAATGCGACGCCGTGATCGGACGCCCTTCCGCCGGGGCGACCACTACGGGGGCGATGCTACCAGAATCTCTACGGAGTCTCCAATACCTCCTCCCGTGGTCCGGCCCGATGCCTCGCTGTCATCGAGTTACGCCTGACTTACCCAGGGACATCGATAAACGGGAACGGAGCGTCGGTTGCCGGCCGGTGCCCCATCCAACCCGGCGCTTGAATCGCCCGGGCAGTCGCCTCGTTGCGTCGCCGGGTTGGGTGGGGGACGGATCGATCACACTATTGGCCACGACCCATCCCAGTCCATAACGATCACAGAATCATCGTCGTATTCGTAGTACCGATAGCTGCTCCAAACCCATTGATCAGCTTGTTCCACAAGCCCTCGCGAGATCGGATTCTTGTGTATGTAGTCCAGCTTGGCGTGAAGCGTTTTCTCGGTGGTCACATTGAAGTCGTAAGCGCGTGTCTTCCAGAGCGGCTTCGCCCCGGGCCCCAAGGCCCAGCCGTCCATCGGAGGGCTTCCCAGGCTCTGCACCTCGCGCCAGATTGAGCGGAGTGCTTCTTTCCCGTGTCGTCCAACGTATTGCTTCAGTTCATGCAGCACAGCGGACACGCCAACGGGTTCGTCCGCACCGATGGGCATGGGGAACAACAGCAGATGCACGTGCTCCGGCATCACCACACACCCCACCCAACGAATGCCCAACTTGGCCCGTGTACGGCCCATCCCCTCCACGAACACCCGCTTGACAGGGTCGTGGCGGAAGAACTGCAACCGGCGATAGCAGGAGATCGTCAAGAAATGAACGTGACCGTACTCATCGTATCGACGTAGCTTACTCGGCATTCCTCCAGTCTATCAGACATCGTGTCCGTCCCCCACCCTTCCGCCTCGAATGTCGGATGGTGTCACAAATGTGCACGGGCGGAAGGATGGGGCACCATCGAGTTATGCCTGACTAACCCAGGGACATCGATAAACGGGAACGGAGTGTCGGTTGCCGGCACGTCGGGCAGTAGCTTGCCGAGCGACGGTAACAAGCACCGCCACCATGAATGCTCCACACTTCGTTTTGTATCCCGCACCACGAAAAAGCGCGACATTCCACGCGAGGTATGACAATCAACGCGAGCGGAACCGCGTTCTCGGGCACGCAAGGACGTCCGCGCGGGCGTCAAGCCCGCGGCTCGGGCAATCATTGAACCTGTGAAACACTAAACCGGAAGTAGAAGGCGTAAAACGTACCGAAGTTGGACTCGTCCGCCTCAACACTCGAGGTTGTTCACGAGGTTCGTTATGCGGCTCGGGGAAAACCGTGATGTAACTCGGGGGAAAAGATCCGAACAACGTTCGGTTGCGCTGTAGTTCTGCACCAAATGGCGCAGCAACGCTTGCTAAACTGCGGGATTCCCCGGGTGAAAACGCGCGCGAAGGCTACATTTCTGCAGAAAACACTCGGATAACTGGCAGACACTTCCTGCAAGGACGATGCATAGATACACCAAGTGCCGACTCCTGCGCGGCGAGAGCTCGAGGGATTCGCGGAGCATCGCCGCGAGACGATAAAGTCGCCCGACGACTCGCTTTGGAGGTAAGGTGCTATGGATACATTTTTGATGTTTCTGGATTGGCTGGAAGGACTCGTACCGCTGATTGTCATAGGGATCGAAGGCTAGGAGAGCCGACCGTGGTTGTCTATCCCTTGTCAGCAGCGGAGGATCGGCTGATTCGCTGGGCCGTTCGACTGGTTCCGATTGCGGCCGCCGCCGTCATCATGCTCTTGGGAGCGATTTCCCTGGCCTCGACGCAAGTGTGATCGTGCGTTTGGGAGTCAGGCCGAAGCTCTCGAGGGCATGCCGTCGCCGATCGGCGATTCTGTGACGGTTGCGAACGAACTCGACCCAGAAGGACCCGGCCATCGGCATCAGGAGCGCAAAGCCGACTATCCCGAGATGGACCGGCACGTAGCTCTCCGAGAGCGTCGTAACCAGAAGCGAGACGGCCGCTCCCCCGAACAGCCCGATCCAAAGTGCACGTCGACACCCCCGGCGATCGAACACCTTCACGGTTGCCAGCTTGATCGGGAGCAGGCAACCCACCACAGCCACCAACATCATCGACAACAGCATCGTTGGTGGTAGCAGGTACGCCGATTTGACCCAATACCGATCCAATAAACCGGCGATGGCATCAGCCAACAGATAGCAGCCCGGAACGTCGTCGACAATAGAGGCTCCGTACTTGACGCGATGGCGATCCCCGGCAAATCCCAGATGAGGAGTGCGGAAATCACCGATGACCAACAGCTTGCCCGCCACGAGGTGCGACAACTCGTCATCGGGGCACGTCAGTAGCGTCTGGTAGGGTACCGTGCGCCGCTGCCATCCCTCTGGCCGCTCCAGATGGAACGTGTTGAAGGCGAGAAGGTCATCCTCGAGAACCGGGTGCTTCGCCTGAAGCATCCTGGCCACCTTTGTGAACTCGATTCGATCCCGCTGCCTCAAATATGCCCCGGGTTGCACCTCGTAGAGCAGGTTGATCGATGTGCTCCGCCCGGTCCATTCAAACTCGACACGAGCGGCCGGATGCAAAACGGCGGCCAGAGTCATCGTGGCAACACTCGGCACCACGGTCTGCTTCCCCCTCTTGATCGCCATCACGAACTCGCCCGGACGCCGCACCATATCCCGGGCAACGATGGCACCTTGCCGAAGCCGATCACCAAGCGGACCGACCACCCCCGGACTCAGGTCGGGCGTACCGTCCGGGCCGAAGGAGAGCGCGGCGAGGATTACCGGAACACCCGCATCCTCCAGTCGCCTCACACCGGCCGTGAGACGACTGTCTTCAGGTCGCGGGCTCCGGAAGTAGTAGTCCCATACAACAGCCCGAGGTCGCGCAGTCGCAAGCCGGTCCATCAAATGACCGTGAATTGCCCGCCAGGTTGTAGCACTCGCCGTGACACCGGAAAGGTCATGCTCGGACGCATAGGCGGCGATGGCGTCCACCGTATCATCGAACACGCCCGCGACCAGCATGCCATTGCGAATCTCACCAAGATCGCTGGCCATCAGCACCGAAGCTGCTGCACTCGCATAGGGATCCGCCGTCGATCGCCACTGCACATTGAAAAAGTACATGCCCCCCCAGAGCGTTGCCCCCACCAACGCCACGAAAGCCACGGAGAACATCCACCGTGAACGTAACGCGGCCCCTACGGCGAGTCGCTTCACTCGATGTGGCAGCCAGAGACGCTTCGTCCTGATTCGCTGCCCGCACCGGTAGCGTTCGAGATCCTCGGCCAGCCTGGATGCCGATTCGATTCGGTGACCGGGCTCCCAGGCGAGACATCGCTCCAAGAGAACCTGGAGGCTCTCACCACGGGGAACGGTGTCGAGTTGGGGAATGTAGGGCAACTCCCGGCGGATGCGTTCCAGGAGCGCTTCGTGAGCCGAACGGTCGGGATCGGGTTCCAGGGAATAGGGGTATTTTCCGTCCGTCACGATCTCGTAGAGCATCACGCCCAACGACCAGATGTCACTCCGCTCGTTGACGGGGCCGGCGACGCCCCCCCACGCCTGCTCGGGTGACATGTACTTCAGTGTTCCGATCACATCACCCGGTTGCGTGATGTCGCAACGAGCCCAGCTACTCCACTCCGTCGTCGTCAGCGCGCAGATACCGAAATCGAGAATGTGCGGCTGCCCGTCGGCATCGACGATGATGTTACTCGGCTTGAGATCGCGGTGGATCACACCTGCTGCGTGGGCATCGGCCACGGCGCGGCACACGCTCTCGAAAACGATGAGCTTCTCCTCGAGATCTCCAGCACTAGAGGCCAGGTACTTGTCGAGGTGCGCACCCTCGACGTGATCCATTATGAAATAGAGGGCTTCGCCGATGGTGCCGGAGT
>JAUXGE010000338.1 GCA_030622435.1 Planctomycetota bacterium | reverse complement strand
GGCAACTTCAAGCAGACTGCCACTCTGGAGATTCGTACGTCGTTGACGCTCGAGGACATACCGCCGGGTATTCCCGGCGCGGTACGCGCGTCATACGACGACCTCGTTGTTCACCCAGTGGATTATTCCATATCGCCGGGTGACACGCTGGCTGTCGAGGTGTATGAGCTGCGCGAGCGGGCGATCCCGTTTCAGGCTCAGGCCGAGGTGTTGTCGATGGGTTACGTGAATCTGCCCGTCGTGGGACGCATCGACGCTGCCGGGTTGACGGTGCCGGAGTTTGAGGACGCGATCATCCAATCGCTGATCGAGCAGGAAGTTCTGCTCGATCCGGAAGTGACTGTAAACCCGTTGTTCCTCCAGCAGGCAACGTATTCCATTTTCGGGATCGGTGTCAGTGCGTCCAACGTCGCACCGCTGCGAGCGGGAACGTTCCCCATTCGGCGTCCAGACCTGCGGATTCTGGAGGCCATCAACCAGGTTGGTGGACTGAACGAGTTTGTTTCCGACGTATACGTTTTCCGCAACTTCCAAGTTGACTGGCCGTCGGACGGATCGAGCTTACCAGGGGAGGAAGGGCAGCAAGCGGATGAATCCTCTGCGGACGCTCCGGACGAGTCCGCGATTGAGTCTCCGGTGGGTGGTGAGGAAGCGGCTGCCGGGGATGCAGACGATTCAGGGCGCGCCGCGGAGGAGGAGGAGTTGATTGAAGCGGTCATCGAGGGTGATCAGACTCAGGAGGAGGGGGTGGAAGAGGAATCGGCGCTCACGGATGAGGTTCTGAAATCTCTCGAACCGGAGCCGACCGACCCGTACATATATGTGGATGGCAAGTTCGTTCCAAACCCCGTCCATGCGGGATCGCCGCGTGAGGAGGTGTCGGTAGGACAGACTCCTCCGGGATTCGACGCGGCCACACCGGCGGTGAACTGGGCTCGCATTGCGGGTGACACTGAGTATCGGGTGATACGCATTCCGGCTGATAGCCTTCGCACGGGGGACCCGGAGTCGAACATAGTCGTCCGTGCCGGGGATGTAATACGGATTGTCAGCGGCGAGATCGGCGTCTATTACGTCATGGGTCAGGTGAACCGGGTCGGGGGGTTTGCGTTCAACGCCGAGCCGATCACGCTCAAAGCGGCGATCGCTGCTGCGGGTGGGTTGTCCAGTCTGGCCTGGCCTGATCGGTGCACTGTGTATCGTCGGTTGGGGCAGCGTGAGCAGATGATCCAGGTTGATCTGGATCGGATCTTCGCGGGTAAGGATCCGGATTTCCTCATCAGGCGGAGTGACATCATTAACGTCGGCACGCATCCGCTGGCACCTTTCCTGCAACGGCTTCGCGCGTGGACGCTGCCGAACCCGACATCGAACGTCGGCTACAGTTATACATACGCGCGGAACTTCGCCGACATCGATTCGTACTCCTCCCGCGTCAATCCCCATAACGAAGCGGACAGGTTCCCGGCATTGTTCCCGTAGGAGGTCCGAGGTGAACGCTACCGGATCAACCGGCGGGAACCTGCAGCGGTCCTTGGGTGAGTTGGTGCCGCCGGCCGCACGGATTCGCATGGTCGTCGTCGCGGCCCTGCTGCTGTACATTTACTGGGGGGTGATCCGGCACATCCTGGTCGCGCGATGGCTCCTGGACGGGAACTGGTCGCACGGATGGCTGATCCCCGCATTCAGTCTGTACTTCCTGTTTACACAGCGCGAGGCGTTGGCAGAATGTCAAGCCCGGCCTTGCTATTTGGGCGCGTTGATTCTGGTCGGTTCGCTCGGTGTTTACTTCACGGGTGCTTTCTGGTTATACATGGCGTATCCGCAGGGGCTGTCGGTGGTCGGAGCCCTGTTCGGCGTCACGCTGCTGCTTGGCGGCTGGAGCGTGATGCGAGTGGTGTGGTTTCCGATCCTGTTTCTGCTGTTTGCCATTCCGTTGCCGCATGATCTGTTCGTGGCGATGACCGCGCCTCTGCAGCGGTTGTCGGCGGTCGTGACGTCCGCCGTGCTGCCGCTGTTTGTCAGTGGGCTGCATACGGATGCGCAGGCGGTGGTGATCGATTACATGATGCCCGGGAGGCAGGGCACGCTCAACGTTGACGAGGCGTGCAGCGGCATGCGGTCCCTGATGGCGTTCGCGACTCTCGGGGTTGCCATGGCGTATCTCGGCCAGCGTCCGGCCTGGCAGCGCATCGTGATGATCCTGTTGTGTGCACCGATAGCGGTGTTCTGCAATATGATTCGGGTTTTCATAACGGGGTTGTTGTTCGTCACGGGGCACGAGAATCTGGCGAGGGGTACCGCGCACGAGTTGCTCGGGATTCTGATGTTCGCGGTTGCGCTCGGGCTGTTTGCCTTGACGGGGTACGCTCTGAGCCATCTATTCATCGAACCATCAGAAGAAAGACAGGGATTGACTTCGAGAACTGGAAGAGCACCGGAAACAGGGATTCGAGAGTAGAGAGTAATCCACCATGAGGTCGCCGAGGCAGGCCGACCGGGTGGTTTCGTAAGGCGAGATTCAGCATGAGAATGCCGATTGCTCCTCGCCACTCGCTCGTCCGCGCAGCATAGTAGCCTGTGGTTGGATGCGGGCGGAGTCGGCATGCTTTATCTGAACATTGGCATAATGCACGGTTGAAGGCAAGCTTATGACTACGACGGTTCCCCCGACGGTCCAGGAACGCTTCGCGTCGCCCGCCTCCGCCCGCGGTATCGGCGGTGAGGTTTTAGGCAGTCCGATTACGGCATCCGAGGTCTTTGCGATGCTGCGGCGCCGCATCGTGTTGGCCATCGTGTTGTTCGTATTGCTCGCGGCGATGGCCATCGGCGGCTTCGTTGCCTCGTGGGTATATCTCCCGGGCTATCGCGGCGAGTCTCTGGTCGAATGCATCTCCAATGTTCCTCAGACTCAGTTGACGCCCGAGCTCGTTCGCCTGAGGCAGGACGAGCATGAGCGTTTCGTGCTGACCCAGGCGCGTCTGCTCAAGAGCCCCGGAGTCCTGACCGAGGCGCTTCGGCTCACAGTGGTTCGCGAGACGGAATGGTGGCAAAAGATCGAAAGCCGGCAGTGGAAGAAGCCTAATCAGCACCTCATCGAGTTGACCAACGATCTGTCGGCGGGGCCGGTACGCGGGACGAACCTGCTTCGAGTCTCGATGGAGACCCGCCGTCCAGAGGACGCGCCCCTTGTCGTCAACGCCGTGGTAGGTCAGTGGTATGACATGGTTCGCCGGCGGGCGGCCGAGGAGTTCGCCGACACGGCCTTGGACGCCGCGCAGCAGGAACTCGAGCAACTCGAGCGGGAGATCATGGAGGACCGGGATGGACTGCGCGCTCTGGCTCAACGTCTTCCCGCAGGCGCCCGGCAGAATCCCGGTGGGAACATCACGAACGAACAGGTAGGGCTGTTCGCCGAGCAGGTTGCACTCCTGCAGCTTCAGTTGTCCCAGGTGGGGCAGTACCGCAGCATCTACAACGATCCGGAGGGTGTGGCGGTTACCGCTGAAGACAGGGCGATCGTCGAGCAGGATCCGCAGGTGGCGGAGCTGACTCGTGCCCTCTATCTGCTAGAACAACGGCGGGCGGTGGATGAGATGGTCTTCGGAAGTGAGCACCGCGTCTTGCGGGATCTCGACGCTCAGATCGAGGCGACAGAAGCAAAGCTCGAACAACAGCGGACGGAGAAGCTGCGCGAGCGCCGGGCGGATATTCGTGAGGCAACCAACACGGCGTACGACAATACGAGGCATGCGCTGCTGCTGGCCCAGGAGAACCTCGCACGCGCAGAGTCCGAACTCGAGGATCAGGATCGGTTGCTCTTCGAGTACATGACGCTCGAGGGCGAGATCGACCAGAAGGTCGAGTACCGGTTGCAGTTGGACGACTACATCAAGAGTCTGGGCCGCGTCAAATCGCAGCGTACGGCGATCAACGTGAACGTCATGCAGGAGGCCACGGTACCGCTCCAGCGCAGCAGCCCGAGCGTCCTGCTGCTGCCCATGGGTGTGTTCGTTGCGTTGTTCCTGTCGGTGGGGCTCGCGCTGGGGCTCGAGGCGCTCAACACGAGTGTTCGGACTTCCCAGGATATCGTGCGCCATGTCGACGTGGCGTTGTTGGGTATGGTTCCCGACACCGACGACGAAGAGGTGCCGATCGAGAGTGTCGAGACGGCCACTCGCGACGCGCCGCACTCCATGGTGTCCGAGGCGTTCAGGCACATTCGCACGAACTTGCAGTTCAGCGCGCCGGCCGAACATCAGCGGATCGTGCTGGTGACCAGTCCGCGCCCGGAAGACGGCAAGACGACGGTTGCCTGCAACCTCGCGATTGCGTTGGCGCAGGGCGGGCGAAAGGTGCTGCTTGTCGACGCGAATTTCCGTCGTCCGGGTCTGCACAAGGTGTTCGACAACGTCAAGGCGGAAGGGCTGAGCAATCTGCTGATCGGCGACGGGACGTTGGCATCGCTGGCGATTCCGACCGACATACCGCTGCTCGACGTGCTGGGCAGCGGACCCGTACCCCCGAACCCGGCCGAGCTGCTCGGTGGCGAACCTTGTCATGCGTTCTTGAAGGATGCAGCGTCCAAGTACGATCAGATCATCGTGGACACCTCACCGGTGCTGTTGGCGAGTGACGGGCTCGTGCTCGGGACCGCCGTCGACGGTGTTATCCTGGTCGTCCGGGCCAACCAGGCGTCGCGCGGAATCGTCCGCCGTGCGTGCTCGCTGTTGACCGGGGTGGAATCGCATATGTTCGGCATCGTGCTCAACGCGACACAGGTGACGCGCGGCGGCTATTTCCGGGAGCAGTTTCGAGATTACTACGACTATCAGGCCGGGATTCAGACACCCGTTTCGACCAGACCTAACCCAAGTTAGCCAGTTACGTGGCGACATCGGTGTTGTTGATGGCGCCAGGGCCGATTTTGGGCGGAAGTTATTGACTACATTCGGGTTCCTCGTTGTTCCATGTTGGCTCTCCCAGGCGGGTGGGTAGCTGTACACCGAGGCGGCCGAGTAGGATGCGCTGAGCTTCGTCCGGCGTGGTG
>JAUXGE010000039.1 GCA_030622435.1 Planctomycetota bacterium | reverse complement strand
CCTGCTGCGTGGGCATCGGCCACGGCGCGGCACACGCTCTCGAAAACGATGAGCTTCTCCTCGAGACCTCCAGCACTCGAGGCCAGGTACTTGTCGAGGTGCGCACCCTCGACGTGATCCATTATGAAATAGAGGGCTTCGCCGATGGTGCCGGAGTCCAGACACTTGACGATCCAGGGCGAGTCTACGGTTTTGAGGACTCCTATCTCACGCTCGAACCGGCTCTTCTCCATGTCGCCGGGGCAACTGAGCACCTTCAGTGCAACGAGCTGCGGCGTCCCCTTCAACCACCACGCCTTGTAGACGACACCGAACCGCCCCCGACCAATCTCCTTGACTACGCGACAACCGGGGACCTCAAGCGCAAGTGATCGCTTCCCGAACTCGAGATAACGATCCAGACAGGCGCGACACTCGCAAAAGTGCTCATCCAGTGCTGCGGCATCATCGAATTCGACGGCGTCGCGCGCGTAGGCCTCCAACTTCTCTGCATTCGGACAAGCAGTTTGCATCGCCACGGTAAGCCGCCTCGGCACTGGACGAAGGAACGGCGGGGCGCACGATACACCAAACCGTTTCTCTGTATCGGGTGTTCCAGCCTGATCCGACCACCATACCACGGACGACAGGTGAGGTGTCAGAGTCGGCTTTCCAGCCGTTTCGCCGCCACATCCAGCCTGGGAGCATCGATAATCCAGACACGTCCATTGCACGAATACGTGATTCTCTGTATACTGCAAGGCAGCTCGGGGTGTATCCTGTTTCGTAGTTTCGTCCCCGGAGGGGCAATGTCCGTGTCAATGGACCTGGTTGATTCCGACTTCTGGGCAAGCCCCAAGCCCACACGCCGCACTGTGATCCACCCCCTGCCCCTCGCATCCCGTCCCCCGCAGGACGTCGGCCCCGCCGCCGCTTTCGCTCACGAAGCTGTCCGTCCAGCCGCAGTTCCCGACATCTTACTCGTTCTGCGGCGGGCGCTGTTTTAGATGCTTGCAGCAACCATGAAGAAATTGTCCCATCGTTCGAACGAGCATAAGGAGAGAATGTTTATGAGCATCAGAAAGTACATCAGCGTCTCGTTGGTTTGTGCGTCACTTGGCGCAGCGTCTGGTTCGGTTAACGCCGAGATGATGTATTGGCGAGAAGCCCAGGCAGACGACAGCGGCTGCATCATCAAACGCTCGAATCTGGACGGCACCGACATCGAGCAACTCGTCACCATCCCAACGGCCCTGAACAATCCGTACGGACTCGCGCTCGACCTGGACAACGGGAAGATGTACTGGGCCGAGCGAGAAAACGGCAAAATCCGTCGCGCCAACCTTGACGCAAGTTCCCCGGAGGACATCCTGACCGGACTCAACATGCCGCTCAATATCGCCCTGGACATCCCGGACGGGCGCGTCTACTGGACTCAGGATGTAACGTCCCCGTTCACACCCGAACCGGGCGCCTACCGTGCCAACGTCAACGGAACCGGAATCGAGCAGCTCCTTTCTGGTAACTACTTGGGAATCGATCTCGACCTGACCAACCGGAAAATGTACTTAACCCAAACGGCGATCAACGGCGGGCCCTTGCGAGCTGATTTGGACGGAGGCAACCTCGAGGTGCTCATCGATCCGTTGACCATGAACAACGTGTTCGGCCATACATTTTTGACGGCGGTCGCGCTCGACCTCGATGCCGGGAAGATGTATCTCGCTGTACACACGGCTGGCACGGGTTCGTCGGCGATCGGTCGGGCCGATTTGGATGGATCGAATCCGGAGACGATCATCGTGGATGTCTTCGGAGTGCCGGACCAACCGATCGGTTTCCCCTTGGGCATAATGCTCGATACCGAAAACGCACAAGTGTATTGGAGTGATGCCCTCGGCCGGCGGATCTCCAGAGCCAAAACAGACGGCACAGGGATCACGGTCGTTCAGGACACGTCCCCGGACGCCCCTTCGTCCTTTGCGCTCGACCTTACGCCAGGACCCGAAATCCCGACGCTCTCCGAGTGGGGTTTGGCAACAATGACGCTACTGATGCTCGTGGCGGGGACAATAGTGCTTGCGAGGCGACGGACAGCCCGCTGTTACGACTGAACTCGGCACAGATTGACGGCGAGCCCGGCCTAGAGCAAGCTCTGTTTCTCTGGAGCGGTCGGACCTCGGTTTCGCCCGCGCCTTATGCAGATTCCGATGCTACACAAAACCCGTCAGTGCGCTAGTTCGCCTGAACCGCAATCTTACGCGGCTTGACCTGATCTACCTTCGGCAGGTGAAGCCTCAGCACGCCGTCCGTAAACTCGGCCGTGATCTTCGCTCCATCTATCTTCTCACCCACCTGGAACGTCCGGTAGAAGTCGCCTACTCCGTACTCGCTTGAGACGAGCGTCATGCCGTCCGGCCCCGCACGGTCCAGCCGGCCTTGGATTGTCAGCATGCCGTTTTCGAAATCGATGTCTATGCCGTCACGACTCACTCCGGGCATGTCCGCCAGGACGATCAGCTCCTCGGCCTGTTCGACGATGTCCACGTTCGGTCGATAGTGCTGAACGTTGCGAGTATGCTCGGTCTCGGTGATTTCCTTCTTCTCCGCTTTCTCGATGGCTTCTGTTGTCATCGTCTGGTTCTCCTTCCAATAATCGTGTGATGGTCGCATGTTCCCCCACCTCACACGGATTTCAGCTCTTGATCTCGATCTTCCTTGGTAGAACGGACTGCGCCTTCGGGAGTGTCATACTCAAGACACCGTTGGACAAACTCGCCTCGACCTTCTCGGCATCCACCTCGACGGGCAGTTTCACAGCACGGTGGAAACTGCCGACACCGCGCTCGCGCCGGTGATACGTCACGTCCTCGGAGGCGTCGTCCTTCCGCTCCCCCTTGATGGTGAGTTCATCTCCACTCACGTAGATTTCGAGCTCGTCCATCTTGAATCCGGGAAGCTCCGCTTCGGCGTAGAGTGTCCGGTCGTCTTCCCAGACGTTCAAAGCCGGAAACGCGCGTTGTCCGAAGGGAGCAAACACACGCCCGTGTGATACGTTTTCCACCAGTTCATTGAACAAGCGGTCTACATCATTTCGGATCCGCAGCACCGGGCCGTTGGCATCCAATCTTCGCAGAATCATCTCAAAACTCCTTTTGCTGGTGATCCGGGCTCTCTTTCATCCCGTCTTTGTTTTCATGATTGACGTCCGCTCAACGTCGCGGCCGCCTTCTCATAAGACTTTGGGCAACCCCCGTGCCAGAGGACCGGCACCGGCACCTCAACCGTAATCGACTGTAAACAAAGCACTTACGAATGTCAGGTTATCGGCACAGAGCCCGAAAATGTCATATTGACATGGATAAGATGGCAGATGGCGGGTTCACACGCGGACATTACAGCGGCTTCGCACCCGGCGACACGAACCAGAGCCTCTACTGCAAACCGAGCCGCAACCGTAAGGAAGCGGGAAAACGATTAGGGATTGGGGATTGGAGATTAGGGATTGGCGGACGGACGAAGTGTCGAGGTGACGGCCGGTGTGTCCATGGCAGTCGAATGGTGCGCCGGGGACGCAACCTACGACTGCAAGTCCTCTCCTGTTTCTCTGCGATCTCCGCGTGCTCCGCGGTGAACAATCCTGACTACCGACGTCGTCGATGGCGCTTCGATCACGGTGCTTGCCCTTGGTCGTTAGCGGCGCTCAACTCGGTGGCTCGTTCGACCAGTGTGAGGAACTCGGCCCGGTAGCCGTGCGGGTCGTCGCCGGCCGCACCCTGTGCCAACTCGAACACGCCATCAAACGTCAGACCACCAAGGTCGCCTGATGCTTGCACGTCTTCTGCTCCCCCGCTTGTCAGGGGGGGGGTACGTGCACCTCGGAGCAGCATACCGAACGAGGCCACCGATGCGGCGAAGACGAAGTCATCCGAAGCGTCGGCCAGTGCGAGGCCGCCGTCCACAATCGGCATCTCGATGAGCTTGCTAGTGTCGCCGTCCGGTTCCTTGTACCGGAGCTTGACCGTCATGAGTTCGCCGCTATGAGCTGCGGGCGTAAGCCCGGGCGATGATTCCTCATCCGTCGGATCATCGAGCGGCGATGTCTGATACTTCAACGGATCGACGTCGGGCAGATCGATCTCGACACCGGCCGGGACGATCTCGTAGAAGGCCGTCACGGTGTGCCCGGCACCGATCTCGCCGGCGTCCTTCGTGTCGTCGTTGAAGTCCTGCGCGGCCAGCAGGCGGTTCTCATAGCCGATCAGGCGATAAGCGTTCACCTCGGTCGGGTTGAACTCGACCTGGATCTTCACGTCCTTGGCGATGGTAACGAGCGTGCCGCCCGCCTGATCCACGAGGACCTTGCGGGCCTCCATGAGCGTATCGATGTAGGAGTAGTTGCCGTTGCCCTTGTCGGCCAGCTTCTCCAGCGTCGAGTCCTTGAGGTTGCCTCCGCCGAAACCGAGGACGCTCAGGAACACGCCGCTCTTGGCTTTCTGTTCGATGAGCTGGACGAGTTCGCTCTGGCTGGTGGTGCCGACGTTGAAGTCGCCGTCGGTGGCAAGGATGACCCGGTTGACACCACCCTCGATGAAGTTGTCGATGGCCGTGTCGTAGGCGAGCTGGATCCCCGCCCCCCCATTAGTCGAACCGCCGGAGTGCAGCCGATCCAGTGCCCCGTGAATGGCACCTTGATCCTTGCCCATGGTGGTTGGGAGGACGAGTCCCGAAGCACCGGCGTAGACGACGATGGCCACGGAGTCGTCATCGGCGAGTTCCTGCACAAGCAGTTCCATAGCCTCTTTGAGCAGTGGGAGCTTGTTGGCCGGTTGCATGGAGCCGGAGACGTCGATCAAAAAGACCAGGTTGGCGGGCGGGCGCTCGTCCGGTGCAAACTCCTGGCCTTTGATACCGATTCGCGCGAGCAGGTGGTCGCCGTTCCAGGGGCAGTCCGCGACCTCGACGTTCACAGAGAACGGATCGGCCCCCGTCGGAAGCGGGTAGTCGTAGTCGAAGTAGTTGACCATCTCCTCGATGCGGACGGCCCCGGGCGGTGGCAGAGTACCTTGCGTCAGAAACCGGCGGACGTTGGCGTAGGAGGCCGTGTCCACGTCGATCGAGAAGGTGGACAGCGGATCCTGCGTGACCAGCAGGAACGGGTTCGCAACGATGTGGTCGTAGGCCTCGCCGGAGAAGCCGTCGCGTAGCATGTGCGCGCTTTCTTCCACCTCGAGCTGTTCGATCAGCCGCTCGACATCCTCCGCCGGAACTTTGTTAAGATCGATCGTCCGGAAGCTGTAAATCGGCGTAGTCTGAGTGACACCGCCCATAGCGGCGCCAGCGGACGCACCGCCACCCGACCCGCTAAATACACTCTGCCCGCCGCCCCCACCGGCTGCCGGCCTGACCTTTTTTTTCACCGGGCCAGACCTGCGCTTCGTGCGAGGTCGCTGCGAAGGGGCTGGCTGGGAGCGAGTTGCTGGTCCTTGAGCGAAATCTGAGGCAACGATGCCCGGGACGATAGACCGGCGCCGGGCGGTCTCTAACGAAGGCAGCAGTACGTAGCCCGCACCAACCACGATCAGGAGTGAAGCAGCTAGGGAGGCTGGGATCCGCCAGCGGCGTAGTGCGGAGCGTTTTGGCAGGATCGGTACGGGATGCCGGCCGTCGCCCTGGGCCATGGCGGCCTCGACGGCTTTGCGCTGCTCGGGTGTCAAAGAGGCCAGCGGTTCGGCTTGGAGTTCCTCTGTCAGGACCTCGGCCGTCCTGCGGATCATCTCGACGGTTCGACGGGCGGTTTCGGAATCTTTCAGTTGTGCCTCGATTTCGGCCCGTTCCGTATCATCCAGTTCGCCTAATGCGTAGGCGGTCAGTCTGGGATCGTCAGGGTTGATGCTCATCGCTTATTCCTCACAATCTCGTGGAGCATGACAACCTTGCTGATCCTGTGGGACCGACTCTTGTGGGACCGACTTTCCAGTCGGTCAGATGACAGGCTGGAAAGCCTGTCCCACATTGGTTGTGTCAGAAGCTCCAGTTATGTCAGACGTTCCATGTCAAAACCTTCAAGTCTCAACTCTAGTGCCGAGCGTCTCTCGGATCGTCTTGATGGCCGTGTGGATCAGATAGCCGACGTTGGACACGCTGAGGCTCGTGACGGCCGCGATCTGCTTGTAGCTCAGGCCGCTTTGAAACCGGAGCCGGATGACCTCCTGCTGGTTCTCGGGCAACGTCGTTAGAATCCGGATCACCCGGCCGGACGCTTCGCCGATCTCGGCGGCGTCGGCGGGGCCACGATCGGGGCTCTCGGACGCTTTCACTTGCTCTTCGCTCAAGGTCTTCATGCGGCCTTCCTTCCTCAGCACATCCAACGCCCGGCTACGGCAGATCGTGAAGAGCCATTGGGGCACACGGCCGTCGATAATGCCCGGATCTTCCGAGCACAGGCGCAGGAACGTTTCCTGGACAACGTCGCGGGCACGGTCGAGGTCGCCCGTGATGCGCGCGGCGTATCGGATTAGCGGACCCTCGTACTTGTCGAGGGCCGATCGCAGCCAGTCCGAGCCTGGTTGGTGAGTCTTGCCCCCCTCGCATTCTTGGCCGTCTTTGCTCATGGGCACCTCAGCCGCTCGATTTCGCGTCTCCATCGTGTATTACGTACGAGTGGGCGTTTTCTTAGGCCCTTTCCGACGGCACTGGTGGACAAGCCTCCAGTGGCACCCGGCCCGCCCACGTCTACCTCTTTGACACACCAGGCCGCCGTTGGTGCCATGAATTCTCGGACAGAACCGGGCAGGAACAAACGGACCTCGACTTCGAGCGAGCACGGCCCGAGTCGAATAACCGGTCTGCCCCCGAGCCGGCCACATGCTCCAGGTCTCGCAACGACCGATACCATAGTCTGCTCTTCCGAGATGTCATCATGACCAGTCGCATATCTTAGAGTTCCACAGCCGGCTGCATCACCGGCGAGGAAACCGATAACTTGCAACGTTGGATCATGGTCACGGTCTTCGTGCCGGTACTGCTCTCCGGCTGCGCTGTCGTACATACGGGGGGATCCGGCGAAGACAAGGTCGCGCGGTATAGTCTCGCACGCGGCCCGTCCCCAACCAATCCCAACGATGCGCCAACAAGATTGCCCCAACCAACAACTGTCGCGATGAATGGGGCACCGGCTCCACGTCCTGCAGACGCCGGACCGTGCCATTCGTTCGAGGATAACACTGGTGGACAAGCCACCAGTGGCACCCGCCGGGACCTGGGCACGCCGCTGCCGCAACCTGTCCAGCCTACGCAAGCCGTTCGAGGTCTGGTGGACAATGCCGCCACGTCCGTCGTTGAGATACGGGCCTTCTTCGCAGAGCCGTCGAGTACGCCCGATTCATCCGGCCTCATCCACGAAACTTCCATGCGATCTAACGGTACCGGCGTCGTCATTGGTGAAGACGGGATCATCTTGACTGCTGGGCACGTCTTGCGAAACGCCGATAGTGCCACGGTAACGCTGCGTGACGGATCATCGTATGTCACCAACCGAGTCATCGCGCATCCGCATCTCGATCTGGCGATTGTCGTCATCGATGCGTCCGGGCTACGGCCGATCAACCCGGCCGGGCGGGCCGCGGCCGTTCTAAACCCGGTCGTGGCATTGACGGGGCATTGCTCGAATGACGCGTCCTGCCACCGGATCGGGATAGTCACGGATCCGAGTGCGTCTTTGCAGGATGAAATCGATCCCGCGCGCGGCCGGGACTATGAAGGGTTGATCGAGACGACGGTCAGGCTCGGTCCGGGGTACAGTGGTGGGCCCTTGATCGACACGAGCGGTCGGCTCGTCGGAATCAACATCGCCGTGGCAGAAACACCCGAGGGCGAGCCGCATTGCGGCTATGCGATTCCGTTCGACGAGCAGACGCGGCGGGCGGTGGATGAGCTTGTGGACGAGGCGGAAGAAGGTTGGTGATTGCGGATTGGGGATTGTGGATTGGGGATTGGAGGCGTGACCTACACAATTGAACGGTGCGTCGGGGACGCACCCTACGATTGCACTGCTGACACAGCAGTGGCACACAGGACACGTCACTGTCACACGCTACGGCTACTATGACCTTGACTTGGACTATGCGTGCAGGCCTGTCGAATAACGTGTGGCACGGGGTTTCAACCCGTGTTTTCGTCCGAGTCTTGTCGATTGCGCGACCGGGGTGAGGAATCGACGACGACGGGACCCGGTCGTGTAGGTTTCGTGCCGTACACTCGAGCATACACACCTGCGGCTTCGTCAACACCAGTCAGACCCGCGGCCTTGGGGTCGGACGGTGGTGATACCACGTCTGCAGCGTCGGCCTCACGTGCGCGATCGAGCCAGAGCGTCTGAGTGGGGAAGGCGAACTCGACGCCGAGCCGCTTGGCCAACCTCAGGATATCCAGGAAGAACCGGTGCCGCTCGCGCAGCTCCGTCGCCCAGTCGGGCACCTCGAAGAAGATGTAGAGCAGGATGTCGAGCGAGGACGCGCCAAACTTGTTGAAGTAAACGTGGTAGTAGTCTTTGCGCGTGTAGGGATGCAATCGCACGAGTTCACGGATGCCCTCACAGAAGGCTTCGATCGTCTCGGGCGGCGTCGAGTACACGACGGAGAGCATGATCTTGGCTCGCCGGAAGCGGCGCGCGCCGTAATTATCGACGTGCGTGTTGACCATCTTGGAGTTGGGGATCGTGATGATCGAGTTGTAGAACGTGCGCACGCGCGTAGACCGGAAGCCGACGCGCTCCACGGTGCCGTCGATGTCGCCGATGACGATCCAGTCGCCGATGCCGAACGGGCGGTCGAACAGGACGGTGATCGAGCCGAAGAAGTTGCCGAGCGTGTCCTTCGCGGCAAACGCCAACGCCACACCACCGATTCCCAACACACCCAGCACGGTCATGGGCTTGTAGCCCATCAGATCGAGCACGAGCAGGACCGCCACCAGAACGATGAACAGGCGCAGAATAGTGCGCAGCAACGGGATGAGCACATCGTCGAAGTGGGTGAGCTGAACCTCCTTGTTGGACGCGATGTGCCCGCCGACGATATCGACGCACCGGTAGCCGAACCAGACCACGGTCACGCCCAGGATGATCTTCGTTACCTTGACGAGAAACCCGTGCAAACCGTCCGGAAGACCGAGCTGCTGGACCGCGTAGAACCAGAACAGAACCACCACGACCGCGCCTAGGGAGCGGACGACGCGCCGACGCGCCTCGAGCTCGATATCCACGTTCCGTCGCCTCAGCCAGAGACGCAGCAGTGGCGTGGCTATGCCCACGGTGATGAGCTGAACCAGCCAGCCCAACGGCAGCAGTGTGGCCAGTACCACCCACTGCCAGGTTTGAACGGACAGGAACTTCGCCCGGCCCCATTCCGGCATCATCCGCTCGAGTCGTAGCCGTAGCGGAAGCTGCTCCGTCACACCGGCCTCGCGGAGTTCGGCGACGATGCCCTTGTCCTCGAACTCGCGGTAGAGGTCATCGACCTTTTCAAGCGTCCTGGCCGTAAATCGCCATTCACCCTTCCGCGGCGCGAACGGCGACTCCGTCTCGTCCGCCGGGTCCTCTTCGATGCGCTCGACGACGATGTTGCCGGTGTCGCTGGCGTACCACGCGTAGGACGGTCCGTCCGGTGCGTCCGGAACGGCGGAAAGAACGACAGGGTCGATCTTGTCCATCACGTTCTTGAGCTTGACGGCCAGATCCGCGCCACTGACGGCCCACACCCCCGGATCCCTCCCGGAGGGATCGAGGCACATGACGGCCTCATCAAGATCCGGTGGCTTGGCATTCATGGCGTCGAGAAATGAGCGCATCGTGGTTCGAGCCGAACGGCGTGCAGCGGGGACCTCGCTGGCAGCGGCTTTCGTCGGCTCGGCCTTTTCAACGATGGCCTCTTCCAACGCGGGGACGGAAGTGAGCGTCGTCGCGCTGAATACCCAATGACCCGTGTCGCCGTGGAGCACGAGCCTGATCTCGGGAGGCGTTCCTTCGGAGACATCGAGCTCATGGAAGATGTAGTCCGCCCCGTCCTCGTTCTCGGGAATGTCGTCGAGATTGACGCCACGCTTATCGATGATCGTGTGCAACCGGCGGGCGAGTAGCCGCACGCGTTCCCCAAGCTCCTCGCCTTCGCCTTCGAGTCCGGACGTATCGAGACACCTCACGGCGTCCGCAATGCGCTCCGGATGATCCCCGTCCGCGTCCTGGATTGCGACTAGGAAGGTGCGCATCGCAGCCCGAGGGCTCGACAAGTCGAGAGCCCTCGTGGGCGCTGCTTCCGCCTTACCGGCGGCCGTTTGCTCCTGCGGATCTGTGGTACCGGCAGGCGGCGATTCCCCCGGATTCCCCGTCGCGGACGGTTGACTCTGTGCTCGTGTGATCGGCGCAATCGCCAGCACTAGGCCCGCGACGGCACAAGCGAACAGGAATCGACAAATCGTTTTATCTTTGGTCTTCATAGCGCGGGCATGGTACAGCATCGGGGGACCACGATCCACTGCCCGACGGCCAGGATTGGACTCCACGCATCGAGGGATCTGCACAACCCCCTGTTTCACCGGTCAAGAACCCGTGCCACAGTGGATCACACCGGTTGAAGACCGGTGCCTCAGAGAAGCCCCCGCACGCGATGAACGGCGATCATTCCTCTTCGCTCTTTCCGCAGGCGATCTTGTAGGCGGTGCCGACAGCCAAGAACAGGAAGATCGCATCCAGTACACTGAACATGCTCGTGAAGAACAGGGTGACCATCTCACCGGCCACCTCCTTCGTCTCTTCGGGGTCGCTTAGCTGCAGCCAGCGATCCCATCCCCGCTCCCGATCGGTCTCGATCTCTTTAAGTCGGGCGACGCGATCGGCTTCGGGAATGGCATCGACCTCGGCCTCCGCGTCTTCATACAGGTAAACCCACCCGTCGGAATTCACACTCCAGGACCCATCGCCGCCCTCTTCCGACTTCGACCGGCGTTCGAAGACGGCTTGATCGACGATGTGGAAAATCAAATGGTTGCGCACGTAATCCGCGTCCGACCACTTCCCCCTTTTTTCCCAGGCGTCGAGTTCTGCTATCGCGGCGTCAAGGGCCTTACATGACAACCCTTCGTACTTCTTGCTTTCCTCTTCCCAGATGTCACTGCGTCTTTCGTCGGCGTAGGCCAAGCCCATAGCCTCTATGCGCAACGTGGCCGCATGTCGCGTGAGCCGCAACCTTTTCTCATCTTCCCGTTCCTCGGTCTCGATCTTCCGGGATAGATCTGCACACTCTTGAGGCGGCACGGCGTCGACCTCTGCCCTGGACGCATCATGAAGTAGCTTCCACTCCTCCGGCGACGGCTCCCACCATTCGTCGTTCCCCTCGTCCTGCCGCCTCGCGATCTCCCTGTCGATCTTCTGGTATACCAGGTGGTTGCAGACGTACTCGGTATCCGACCACTTGTCCCCCTCGTCCCACTTGTCCATCTGATGCATGGCGTCGGCCAGTTCCAGATCGGAGAACGCCTTCGCTCGTTCGTACTCCTCCTTGTAGAGGTCCTCCCGGGAATCATCATCATGAGCGAGTCCCATCTGCTCCGCCCGGATACCGACCCGGTGGGAGGCTAGGCGGGCACATTTCGATCCGGTCTCATCCGCATGGGCGTCATCTCGCTCCTCGTCCTTGCGATACTCCAGCCACTTCGACCGGACGGCTTCGTCGGACATCGCCGCCACGCGCTCCTCGGCCGCCTCGAAGGTCGCTTCCCGCTGGGCTTTACGCTCGTCCTCCTCCCAGATCTCTCGCTCATCCAGCAACTGCTCGACCAGTCGATTCGCTACGAACATGCGTTGAAACCCGACATCAGACGTGTTACCTGTGAACAACACGTACACAACGAATACGAACAGCATGACCTTGGCCAGAAAGATGCCGAATACGGACATGCCGGCGGCAACGAGACCGGCCCCTTCGGTACCGTCGCGGTAGCCAAGGACCATTCCGAAGCCGGCAAGTCCCCCGACACCCCACGCGATCCAGCCCACCTCGTACTTCGTGATAACCGCGATTGTGAACCAGAGACCCGCGCCAAGAACCGCACCAACACCGCTAAGAGCGAATCCGAACGAGAACCTGCCCGCACGCGTCTTGGCACGCTTCACGAGTTTACTCTTGCGGACTTTTGCCACTTTGACCGTTCGGCCGGTCTGCGCGTTATATCCACATGAAACGCAGAGCACGGCGTCGGCCGGCATGCTCGTACCGCAGCTCGGACATACCCGTGTGGAAACAGGCGAGCCTGGCCGTTCCACCACGCCGGACGACCGCTCTTGCCGCCCGAGATCATTTAACCCCGATCCCTCGTTGTCCCACTCATCGGTATCGTCCGAGGACATCGAATAAGGCGCGGACTCCGGCGGTGGATACGAATCGGTCAATGGTGTGGGTTCTGACACGTCGGGGATGAGTGGTGGGCCCGACACATCCAGAACAGGCGCTTCCTGCACGGTGCTGCGTGGCGGATCGGACACGGCGGGCACCGTGAACTTGCGCCTGCACTTGGGGCACGTGGCCGGTCGGCCGATGTAGACGGCGCGGATCCGGAGGCTCAAACCACAAACACAGCGGACGGTGATGCGCTCTGACGTTGTGTCCGACACGTGACACCCTCTGACAGACAGAGTGGCCATCCTGTTACCCGAGTGGCAACTGCCCGTACCTCGCTCGGGTGGGAGCCCGTTACATTGTCGTACAGAACCGTTGATTCACGAATGGCACTCGGTGCCACGCTGACACCGATTCGCACTTAGCACGCAAGACCGACGCGACGGCGTTTGGGACTCGTGGCCCAGGGCCTTACGTCATCGTCAGGCGGCGAATGGCCGCATGAGATCATTCTACCCCCCCAACACGCACGGCGTCAAGAAACAACATGCCGGTCCGGGCGTACGTACTCTTTGACACCTGTCCACAATTCAGCGCCAGTTACGACCGGGGAACGCCAGCGTCAGGGTCAGCTAGACAGGGTCGACTACGCAGGGTCAGCTAGACAGGGTCACCAACATACGCCGAAGGCGTTTCGTCTCGCAGCCCAGGGTTGCCGCGAAGCGGCTACCCTGGGATCATGGTCAAATGAGAGAACAACCCCAACGGGGTTGCGCCATAGTAACGACATCCTATGTCTCAATCGCCGTGAGCAGTCTATGTCCATTTGACCTTCTCCACAAAGGAGCGTCGGGTATTCCTTCGGAACAGGGCGGTGCGCGATGCGTTACACCCATACTTGGGGCCATCAGCAAGCGGCTCAAGTCATTGGATTTCGGCGTCCGCTGGGCGCGACCCCGATGGGGACGAACAGGAAAACCAATATTCACCTTCCCAGGGTAGCCGCTTTGCGGCAACCCTGGGCTGCGAGACGAAACGCCTTCAGCGTATGTTGGTGACCCTGGACCCAGCGTTCCCCGTCCGTCACCGGCGCCAAATCCCTAACAGGTGTCAAAGAGTACCTGCACCCCGCCAAAGGGCGGGCGCCCCGTGCCATTCGGACATGGGTGAGACGATGACATACCCTTCGGTTTCGCAGCTGATCTGGTTCGCGCAGTGGTCCGGACAAGAATGCTAATGCCTTCCGCGACGATCATCGCCTCCCCCACCTCCAGAGGAGATGGGCCACCCTGCCGCGCGACTATCTGAGCCGCAGGCTTCAGCCTGCGCGGACGTCCGCGCGTGCTGAAGCGCGCGGCTCGGGTCGCCATCATAGTCGTACTATTTATGGAACACGGCTCTAGATCAGCGAACGACCCTTCATATCGTCAGGAACCGCCAGGTCGAATTGCCTCATGATCGTCGGGGCGACGTCGTAGAGCGTTGCATCATCGACCCGGCCGCGAGCGGGCAATGATGGATGCGCGTAGAGGTACATACCCTCCTGCGCGTGATTGGCATCGTCGGGGCCCGTGTCGTTCTCGAAGGTGTAAATGCTGTCGCTTCCGACGGTGCCCACGGATCGCCATCGAAGATCACCGAAGATCACTACCAGGTCGGGTGCGATGCGATTGACCTTATCGTAGATCTTCTCCGGCATGTAACACTTGTTCCCCATCCGGTTGCCTTCGTGGTCCTCGATGGCCTCGATCTTCTCGATAAGCTCGTTGCGGAAAGTCTCATAGTCGGTATTCTTGACCTGTCCGTCGGGTTCGCGCCCCTCGACGTTGATGAACAGACGTCCGTAGTACCCGCCCTCGCCCCAGGCGGTCGTCTTCGACCAGTCCACATCTCCGACGGCGAACTTCTGATTGGGTTTAACCGGCTCTTTGAAATGCAGGAAGCCCTCGTTGATGAGCCACTGATTGAACATGCACCCGCCGACCATGCCCTTACAGCCGTGATCGCTGACCATCCACACGGCCGTCTTGCCAAGATCCATGCACTCGAGCAACCGCCCGATCTGGGCGTCGAGGTGCTTGTAGTAGTCGAAGATCGCGTCCTCGAACTTGTTCCCCGGTTCGTAGCGATGATGTGATTTGTCCATGAAGGACCAGAAGCCGTGATGAATCCGGTCCACCCCCATGTCCACCAACCACAGCAAGTCCCATGGTTTCTGGTTCATGAGGTACTTGACCACCGTGAAAAGCTTCTCGTTCATTTCGTAGATCTGATCGAGCAGCCAGCGTTTGTTCTCGGTCCGGAAGCCCTTCACATCTACCAGGTACTCGCCTACGAGCGCGTTGATCTCACGTCTCAGAGCCGGGGGATGCGTCCAGGTGATCTTCGGATCGGTCGTGTCGGGCGTCAGGAAGCTCGTAATCATATGGCCGTTGATAGGCCGGACGATGGGGAAGGTCCCGGGAAAGCCGACGATGGTCGATTGCTTGCCGTGCTTCTCGAGGATTTCCCAGATTCGAGGTTCCTTGACTGCGAGCGACGTGGCTATGCTGAGTTTGTCGTAGGAGTGATCGGCGCGGTTGCGGAAACCGTAGATCCCGAGTGTGCCGGGATCCTTGCTCGAGGCCATGCAACTCCAGGCCGGGACGGTGATTGGCGGGATGCTGCTGGTCAGGTTGCCATAGGTCCCCACCTCCATCAGCCGTTTTGTATTGGGAAGATCATCGACCCATCGGTCGAACATCAAGGACGGCTCCGCACAATCGAGGCCGATGACGACTACTTTCTCAATGGAGCTCACTGTGTTTTCTTCCTTGTACTAAGGTTGATTCGCCGTCCGCCCTGGCTGTTCCACACAAATCCCGCGGCGTTGACCGACCGTGCCCGTTCGTCTTTCCGGCAGGAACGATCCTCAGCCTGAAAGGCTGGAAGAGAGTAGCCGTGGGCAAGTCACGGCACACGCCGGGATGCCGCCCACGGATTCCGGACCGGCAATTATTCATTCGACCCTGAAGGGGTCGCACAACCACCCCGTGTGGGACAGGCTTTCCAGCCTGTCTTCTGACCGACTGGAAAGTCGGTCCCACATGAAAGTGGCGGCGTCACGCTTCCGGGAACTTCTTCAAGTACTCGACGGCGCGCGGGATCACAGTCTCGACCGCCTCCTCCAGCCCGCAATCGAGAACCGCACCAGAGGCCTGGAGATGACCTCCGCCGCCGAACTCGGCCGCCAGGTCCTGCACCGTCACATCGCCGGATCCGCGGAAGTTGATCCGCGTCCTTCCAATGTCGCCCTCGCTGAACAGCATAGCAAGCTGCGCCCCGTGGAGGGAACGCGGGATGCTGATCTGCTCATCGATGTCGGCCGCGGTACACCCAGCCCCGACGATCTCCTGATGACTGGCTGTACTGTACGCCAGTCGCCCCTCGGCCAGCAGCTTCGTATTCGCATAAACCACGCGCAGCAGGTCGAACTCGCTCTTGCGCTGGCCCCGGCACAGACGCTCACCCAACTCTCCCACATCGGCACCGGACAAAACGAGCTGCGCGGCGGCGGTCAGTGCCGCCGCACTCGTCGTTGGCAACGAGAAGCCGAGAGTGTCCGTGTGGATACCGGCGTAGAGTAGAGAAGCTGTGTGCGGTGCGATGGGTCGATCCGCCGCACGCAGCAGGAAGAACACGAGTTCGCACGTGCTTCCGGCATCCTCGACCACCCAATCCAGGTCGCCAAAGTGCGTGTTCGTTCCATGGTGGTCGATGTTCACCACCGGTCGACCTGCAGACCAGTCCGCTCCCTTGATCTCGGGTCCGACGTTACAACGGTCCTTCTTGGCCGTGTCGAGCACGATAAAACCGTCTGCTGCGGCGAAGTCATCCGCGGTCGCAACCGCTACCTCGGCTTGATCGAACATGAAACCGAGCCGCTGCGATAACGAACCGGGCGGTAGCGCAACCTTGGGTTGGCACTCGTCTGAGGCCCATGCCACGGCCATAGCGAACATCGAACCGAGAGCATCGGCATCAGGCACTACGTGAGCTATCATCACCGGAGCACGCATGCGCCGGATCGCTTCAATCACACTGCCCGGCACGTCCGGAGACGACATCGATGCTGCACTACTACCCATCGAATCCACTTATACCAAACCTTCTTGTTAACGCAGGACGCTCAGGCGGTTTGAACGGTCGTATGTCGAAGATCGAGCAGACCCGATCCCCAATGGCTAATCCACAATCGTCAATCCCAAATCCGCAATCCGCAATCCGCAATCGTCTTTCGCCTACTTGCCTTTCATCGCCTCAATCAGAATGTCTGCGATCTCGGGGCGTGTAAACTCGACGGGGGGTCGCTCACCGCGTAGGAGCATCTCCCGGACCTTCGTGCCGGACAGGAAGATCTGGTCGCCTTCGATCTTCGGAAAAGTCTTGCCGCTGACCATGCCGCCCGCCTTCTTGGACCAGGCCGCGTGCTCGAACTTGAGCGGCATGATTTCGAGCCCTTTGCCGGGCAGCGCGTCGAAGATCTCCTGCGCGTCGTACGTGCCGTAGTAGTCCCCCACACCCGCGTGATCGCGACCCACGATGAAGTGGCTGCAACCGTAGTTCTGCCGGTAGATCGCATGCAGGATCGCCTCGCGCGGACCGCCGTACCGCATGGCGGCCGGCATGATCGAGAGCATCGTGTGATCCAGATGGTAGTAACTTTCGATCAACACCGTGTAGCATCTCATGCGAACGTCGGCGGGAATGTCACCGCCCTTGGTCTCGCCCATAAGCGGATGAATCAGCAAACCGTCGGTGATCTCCTGGGCGCACTTGGTCAGGTACTCGTGGGCACGGTGGATAGGATTGCGAGTCTGGAACGCCACGATCGTCTTCCAACCGCGCTTCTCAAACTCCGCCCGGGTCCGGGCCGGGCTCAGGCGATGTTCGATGAACTCCGGGTCATGGCGAACGGTCACGACGTCGATCGGACCGGCTAGGCACGTGTCACCGCCTTCCATCAGAACCTTCACGCCAGGATGAGCAAGATCCTCCGTCAGGAAGACCTTGGTCGCACACTTGCGTTTGTCCTGTTTGTACTTCTCCTTGACGGTCATGTAGCCGAGCAACCGCCCCGCATCGTCTTTCAGCGCAACGCGATCGCCCACGCTCACCTTGCCGGCCACATCATCATCAACCGCCAATGTGATCGGGATCGGCCAGACCTTGCCATCCGCCAACGTCATGTTGTCGCAAACGCTGTGGTAATCCGCCTCGCCTATAAAGCCCTCAATCGGGCTCATCGCCCCGACGGCGATCATCTCGAAATCGCACTGCTGGTGAGGCGTCAGGACGATCGACACAGCCGGATCGGTCCCTTCCTTGGACGCACCCGTCCGATCGACAAGCGGCCCGCCATGTGGTGAAATCAACTCTGCTCGACCCATCCCATTGTCCTTGTAAAATGTGCGTGAAAACGTGCAGCCGAGGTTTAATGGCTCGGTTCCCTGCTGCGCAAGCCTAGAGGCAACATCGACCGACCGCAAGGGGCTCACCCCCCGATGAACCACCAACCAACACTGCGGATCCATATCACCACTACCCGGCCCATCGGGGAAACATCCGAGCGTGTTCAACCATCTTGTTGGCACTGTAAGAAGGCGACTGCATAACTGGCCTACTCTGGCCTGCTCAGATATCGGAAGGCGAGGGTTTCTGGTCGGTTCCCCCTTTTCTTTGCGTTGTCCCAGCCGGCGGTCCAGAACGCCCCCCTGCCCCTCGTACGGGCTCTACCCTTCAGGATCTCCTGAGCCGTTCAATGAAGTTTTGCTGACCGATATGGAATCTGGACACCAGGGACCGGGATGGGCGGGCGTGACGCCAGGCATTTGTGGGAAAACCCCGCTTTCCCGCTTGCCCACTCGCCCACCATGGCGTATACTTGATGCTGTAGGGATATAGCCATGGAATCAAATAGGGATAACTGAATCTCTAGTTATCTCCGGTCACTAACTCCTGGTAACACATGGGTTTACCCGTTACAGCCGCGACGAGGAGTCGATCGAAGAGGGTCGCCTCCATCCACCGGCGATTCGCT
>JAUXGE010000151.1 GCA_030622435.1 Planctomycetota bacterium | reverse complement strand
CGCCGCTGCACATCTGTCCGACAATTCCCACGTCCGTGACCGTGGTCGCCGGGGGTGTATCCACGATGGTGTAGTGGAAGTCGTTCTGCATCTGCTGAAAGGCCGGTCTGGCACTCGCTTCCGTCAGGAGTTCGGCCGCGGAGCGTTTCTTGGTGCTGCCGGCCGGTAGGAATTTCAGGTTGGGTATGGCCGTATCGCGCAACACTTCGTGATAGGTGGCTTCGTGGCGAAGCACCTCGGCGAATCCGGGCCCGGATGATTGGTTGAGCATGTCCGCCAGAGAACTGCGTCGGAAGTCCCCGTCGACAACCAGCACTCTCAGATGTCGAATCTCCGCGAGCACACACCCGAGATTCAGCGTCGTGACGCTCTTTCCTTCCTTGGGGACCGCGCTGGTAATGGCGATCACCTTGTGCTCATAGTGTGGATTCTGACTCAGCAGCCTCGTGCGTAACGAGCGGTACTGCTCCGTCACCAGGGACGAGTGCTCATAGAACGGGACGAGCGATTCGGACAGCCCATCCACCAACTCCACCTGTTGTTCTTCCGTCTGCTCTTTTTTGGGAGACGCTGGAGGAGTGTTTGCAAGCGCCTGCGCGCATGGCGTGCTCGCTGCCGCCACAGGTTCGACGCCCGCCCCCGACGACATGGCCAGGGATTCTCGGCGTTCCTGCTCCGCCCGTCTCAATGCATCAGCGATTCTACCCATATGCTACTCACTCGCAGCCTTATCGATCCGGACCGTGGGAGATGCCCCATCCCATGCACGAGGTCCCCGGACGATTGTTTCATGGATGTTCCATCAGCGTCAGCGGTTCTCGTAGCGGTCGTTGGTGTCCATGAACTCAGACGGTGTCTGGTACGCCCGCGCGACCGGTGCGACCGGTAGGAGCAGTCCCCGAACCTGTTGCCCGACCCACGCGAGTGGAGTCAACGGAATGTACACAATGTCGTCCGGTTCCAGGAGGATGTTCTGGCTCCAGTCACCGGTCTTGACCATCTTATCGACGTTCATCTCGAGGCGCCGTACGGGAGTGTCTCCGTGTGCAGGTCTGATGACCTGGACGCGCCTGGTCCAAGACTGGAAGTCGGCACCGGAGGCGAGCACTGCATCGAGAAGTGTATCGTGTCCGGTGTAAGGCCTCGGGCCACTCATCACACCGGGACCTTGTACGTAGTACTTCTTACTGTTGTAGGCCAGGACGCGTACGCTGACCTTCGGATCGACATAGTACCGGCTGAGAAGCACCTCGAGCTTGGCGGCGATCTCCTTGGAGGTCATCCCGACGATCTTGAGACCGCCGATGAGCCGTAGCGTGATCTTGCCATCAGGTTGAATCTGCTGGGCTTCTCCATCGATCTCGAGAATACGCGGTGCGCTGATTCCAACCCTATCGGGGACACCGACACGGTACTCGATCGCGGATACCTCGTGTTCGTGTTCTCGGAGGAAGTGCAGAATGTCGGCATTGTTCACGGCGCACCCCGTCGAGGCGATCGCCGACATCGCCAACCCGAATCCACATATCCGCCTTGCCACCATCCGATCGCTCCGCTTGCGCCGGTATGGTCTTCCAGCGCAAGACTGAATAATCAGTCCGCGTCCGATCCAAACGCCTATGGTCTGCTCTATGCCGACTTATCGGGTGGCTGCATCTTCGTCTGAACCTGCACCGCACGGTTTTGCGGACCCGGTGAGGACGATTTATCGGGCCTGAATCGACGCCCTCCACCGGTGGGTCGTGACGGCATGGGATGGCGGCGGGGCGGACCTCAAGAAACGCCGATGTAAGACCGATAGTCCAGCGTGTGATAGGACGTCTGTGCGCAAAGCGGCGGGCGCTTGCGCCGAGAGTGTCTCCATGTATGCTTCGTTTTTCGGATTCCGAGAGCTGCCGTTCAACAACACACCGGATCCCCGTTTCTTCTACTCGACACCCGATCACGAAGAAGCGCTGGCTTCGCTTATCTACGCTGTAAAGGAGCGCAAAGGCTTCGTCCTGCTGACCGGCGAGATTGGCGCTGGCAAGACCCTCGTAACGCGTATGATGCTGCGTCACTTCGGCACGCAGATCGCCTTCGCCACGATCCATCATGCCGTCCAGTCGCCGGGCGATTTGATGGAATCCATCTGCACCGAGTTCGAGCTGCCGATCGATCCCAACGCGGGTTCCACGCACGTTGTACGTGCTCTCCACGACTTTCTGCTCACGCAGTTTTCCCGGAACACCCCGGTGGTACTGGTGCTCGACGAGGCCCAGAATCTGTCCGTCGAAGGATTCGAACAGCTTCGAATGATCGGGAATCTCGAGGCGGACGACGCGAAGCTGTTGCAGATTGCGATCGTCGGTCAGCCGGAGTTGCAGCGCATGTTTCAATCTTCGTCTCTGCGCCAGCTCCAGCAGCGTATCTTCCGCACGTTCCACATCCCCGCACTGAGCCGTAAGGCCGTCGAAGGGTACATCAGCCACCGCCTGTCAGTCGTGACAGACGAGCCGGATAGTGTGTTCGAAGGTGGCGCGATAGACGCCATCTACAACCACTCTCATGGTTTGCCCAGACTGATCAACACCATTTGTGACAACGCACTGCTCAGTGCCTACTCGGCGGAGCGGCGTACCATTGACGCCCCATTCCTGAATACTGTCGTCGGTCAGATGTTGAACATCTCAGGTTCTTGTCGGGGTGGTAGGAACGAGCTTAACGCCGTATCTCAACCGCAATCGCCCCCCCCCAAGGCTCATACCGACCTTGCCGGTTCGGGGTACGCAGCCTGCCCGGACTCTCTGTCCCGAGATGTACCGCCTGCCGCTTCCCCGGAACCGTCAACCGAGAGACTTGCCAGCACCATCGAGAGGATGGCATCCCGTGTGGAGGAGGTAGAAGAGAGACTTCACAGACAGGCTGCCGCAGCCGCTGCTCTTGATCCGGACTCTCAGGAATCGCCCGATGGCAGTGCGGGTTCCGCCAGGCGCAGAATGGTGCAGCACCAACTCAGCATGGGCAGGAAGGTCGAGGATGTAGGCCGGCGCGTGGCCGTCGTCGAGCGACGTCTCGCAAAGGGCAGCGTCGGGGATCTGGTGCAGGCCCAGGCGCTTCGTGTCGGACTGGAGGAATCCGTCCGCCAAGTCCGCTCAGTCCTCGATAAGGTGGAGAGCGCAACACAGGAATCGTATCGGCAAGAAAAGGGACTCCGAGAGCTGCATGACAATGTGAAGACCATGGCGGCCGAACTCCGCAAAGTCCTGGACCAGGCAAGACGTGCTGCCAGTAGCAGTACCCATGCGGAGCGCCGTGCCCGCGTGCTCCATGCGCGACTTTTCAACCAGGCGGAGCGGTCGTGCTCGCTCGCTGACGATCTGTCACGGTTGACAAACGACACGGTATGGTCCGGTTCCCAGTCACCTCCGCAGGCCTCTGTGATGCGAGAGCGTTTCATTTCGGCGGTGGAGTCGTGGCGGCGTCCGTCGACTGGAGCACCCACCCCGCCTATCGGCACCGAACGGATCCGGAGAGTCATGGCAAGAACGCAAGACAGCCTCACGGGTCTGCGCGATCTCGCACGAAACACGGCAGAGTCTCGGACAAATCCGGGCACGGAGAAGACCGGAGCGGAGCCTGAGGATCAACCGGCGGCGCGTCTGGCACAGCAAGTGGAAGACCTCCTCGAGCTCATGGAGCCGGAAGTCGCGGGAACGCCCACCGAACCCGTGTCCGCCCCCGTGGAACAGACCGCCAAATGCGACATCGAGGTGTAGGCTCGACTGCTCCGGATGAGACAGCCCCGCAATCCACCATCTCGAACGACCTGGTGATGATTCCGCCAAAAACGACAAGGGCAGACGCGGTTTCCCTGGAAAGAGGGACCGGCGGAACTTGCGGCCACTGCGAATACTCCCGATACTGCCTCACTTTGTTGAATGCCGCGACCGGGATCGCCGGGGCTCGTACCTCGGGTGCCCCGCTCCGCGTGAATGGATGACCGACAAAGAACCGTGCCGAACGAGAAACGCATCATCCTTCAAGCAGATTCGAGGCACCCGCTGCTGACATGG
Organism: Planctomycetota bacterium; assembly: GCA_030622435.1. Classification (GTDB taxonomy): domain Bacteria; phylum Planctomycetota; class Phycisphaerae; order UBA1845; family UBA1845. The sequence continues at coordinate 6,435 of JAUXGE010000151.1, read as the reverse complement.
CGTGTCCTCCTGCCCCTGGCGATCATCATCGCGGGAGTGGTCGCCTATTGGACGAGCTTCGCCGGCACTTTCATTTTCGACGACCGGCTCCACATCCTCGGTGACAGACGGCTCAAGGCGCTCTGGCCTCTGTGGGAGGCTCTTGGCCGCCGACGTCCAATCGTGGACTACTCCCTCGCGGTCAACCATGCAATCAGTGGGGAGAACGTCTGGGGCTTCCATGCAACCAACCTGGCCGTTCACATCCTGGCCGGCTTGACGCTGTTCGGTGTAGTCCGCCGGACCTTGTCGCGAGAACCGCTGCGCCGTCGGTTCGGTGAATCCGCCTGGTGGCTGGCAATGGTGATCGCCTTGATCTGGGTCGTACATCCACTCCAGACTCAGAGCATAACCTACCTCATCCAACGTGCCGAATCCCTGATGGGGCTTTTCTATCTGCTGACGCTGTATTGCGTGATCCGGGGAGCGGGTTCACCGCGCGGGGGTTGGTGGTATGCGGCCGCTATCATCTCCAGTGCGTTGGGCATGGGCAGCAAGGCCGTGATGGTCACGGCACCGGTGGCCGTGTTGCTCTATGATCGGGTCTTCCTGTCCGAGACGTGGAAGGAGATCGTACGACGGCGCTGGGCTTTGTACTTGGCGCTGGTGGCGACGTGGGGCGTTTTGTACTTCTCCGGCGTGGCCATGGGTGTGCTCGATGCCACACGACCCGGTTCGCACGTGGGTTTTTCCTACCGCGGCATCACACCGGTCAACTACGCGCTTACCCAATGTGGCGTGCTGTTGCACTACATCGAGTTGTCATTGGTACCTTATTCGCTCTGTCTTGACTATGGATGGCCGACCGCCCGAACGGTGGGGCAGTTCCTACCGCAGACGGTTGTCGTTGTCGCACTCCTTGCCGGTACGCTCTGGGCACTCATCAAGCGCCCGCCGCTCGGGTATGCCGCCGCGTGGTTCTTCATCATTCTTGCGCCGACCTCCAGCATCGTTCCGATCAAGGACCCGATCTTCGAACATCGGATGTACCTTGCCCTGGCCTCGATCGTCGTGCTTGTCGTGATCGGGGTGGATGTAGCTTTGCGGTGGTTTGCCACTCGCCTGCAGTATGGGTTTGTCTTCCGGCGGACCGTGAGTACTGGGCTGACCGTCCTCGTCGCCGGCGCACTGACGTATGGTACGATCGAGCGCAACCGCACGTATCACAGTGAAGCGTTGATGTGGCGGGATGTACTTACGAAGCGTCCCCGAAATGCCCGCGCCGCGGAGAACCTGGGCGTCTCGCTGCTGGCGGAGGGGAAGCTCTCCGAGGCACTGACGACCCTCCAGGAGGCCGTCAAGATCAGTCCGCGCTCTGCAAACGTCCGCAACGCCTTGGGCTTTGCGTTGGTGGCTCATGGTCGGTTGGATGAAGCCATCGAGTCGTTCCGTGAGGCGCTCCGGCTGAAACCCCTCTATCCCCGTGCTCTGGTAAACATGGGCAACGCGATGAACGATAAAGGGCAACCGGAGGAGGCGCTCGCGTTCTTTGCCCAGGCCGTCCAGATTCGTCCCAATGACACGGATGCCCGCCTCAACCTGGGTAACAGCTACCTCGGACGCGGGGACGTGGACGAGGCTATCGCCCAGTACAGCTGGATCGTTCAGTTCGACCCCATTCACGCCAAGGGTTGGGGTAATCTCGGCTATGCGCTGCTCAACAAGGCGCAGGTGGAAGCGGGGTCCGGTGATGCTCCGTCGAGCGTGGCGCTTTTCGACCCGGCCACCCGCGCACTGCGTAGAGCTCTGGACATCAATCCGGAATCGCACAACGCATGGAACAACCTGGGCCTCGCGCTGGTTATGCAATCTGCGGCGGCTCGAGAGAACGGGAGTCCCGAGGAAGCAGAGAAGAAGCTGGACGATGCGATCGGGGCCCTTCGACAGGCTCTCTGGTTCCGAGCCGACTTCGCGGGAGCGCATTACAACCTTGCCAACGTCCTCGATGAGAAGGGAGACGAGGTCGGTGCCGTCCGCCATTACCGTGAGACTCTGAAGATCGAGCCGCGCCACATCAATGCTCGCTACCAACTGGGTTTGCTGATGCTCAGAAACGGGGAGCTGGACTCGGCACGGCAGACCTTCGAGCAGGTGCTACAGCTGGATCCAGGCCATCGGGGTGCGCAAGGAGCGCTCCAGGAGATGCATCGACAAGAGTCAGGCGATCCGACTGACGGCTCGTGAGCCGCTCCGAACCCCCTCTCCCCCGCCCGTTGTTCTCTTCCTGTAGCATCAGCGCACCCGCGTCGATACCATCATCATCGTCGTCCGGGATTTGCCGACGGCAGAATTGGTATACCCTATGACGAGTCGCAGCAGAACCGCTGGCAGTGTGCGGAAAGAGCGTGTCCGACGATTCGACGTCGCAACGCTCCTTCCCGTCATCATTCTCGTGGTTGGTGGCGCGGTTTATGCCAACAGCTTCGCCGGTGTGTTCCTGTTCGATGACGCCGCACACATCCTGCAGAACGACCGGATCCGTCAACTCTCGCCGTTGTCCCGTCTGCTGGACGGGCGACGACCCGTGGTCGATCTCTCCCTCGCCGCCAACTGTGCCCTCGACGGTTTCGAGACCGGCGGTTACCACGCGGTCAACCTCACCGTTCACCTCGCAGCCGCGCTGGCACTCTTTGGCGTGGTCCGGCGAATACTGCTGTGTGGGGTTCTTCGGCGACGGTTCGGCTCCGATGCGCCGTGGCTCGCGCTGATAACCGCGCTGCTCTGGGTGGCTCATCCACTTCAAACGCAGAGTGTGACGTACCTGATTCAGCGTGCCGAGTCGTTGATGGGCCTGTTCTATCTCCTGACGATGTACTGCGTTCTTCGTGGGGCACAGTCAAGGCGCGGCAGCTTGTGGTATGCAGGCGCCGTGCTGTGCTGCGGGCTGGGCATGGGTAGCAAGGGCGTCATGGTGACCGCCCCCATCATGGTCCTGCTCTTCGATCGGTCGTGCCTGGCGGGCTCGTTCTCCCGGGCCTTGCGTCAACGCTGGGGTCTCTACGTGGGTCTGGCGACCACCTGGTGTGTGTTGTGGAGGAGCGGAGTTCTCTTGGGCGTCCTGGGCTCGACCAGGAAGGTGGGAACCGTCGGCTTCTCCTTCAAGGGGACGACGCCGATCGAATATGCGCTGACACAGTCCGGTGTGGTCGTGCACTACCTGAAGCTGTCTTTCTGGCCTCATCCTCTCTGCCTCGATCACTGTTGGCCGGTTGCGCAAACCGCGGCCCGGATCATCCCGCAGGCTCTGATCATTGCCGCGCTCCTGATCGGGGTCGCATGGGCGATGTTTCGCCGGCCGCGGCTGGGCTTGCTCGGGGCGTGGTTCTTTCTGATTCTCTCTCCCACGTCCAGCTTCATCCCGATCAAGGACGCGTTGTTCGAACACCGTATGTATCTGCCGCTCGCCGCGATCGTGGCCGGTGTCGTTGTCGGCGCCCATGAGGTTCTCAGGCGTAATGCCGAACGATTGTCACTTGCCCACGGACAACGGCGGATCGTCGCAACGGTCTTGTCTGCGGCGGTGGTCGGGTGCCTGGGATATGTGACTGTGCTGCGCAACAACGTGTACGGCGACGATGCGCTGATGTGGCGCGATGTCGTGAAGAAATGTCCCCACAACGCCCGTGCCTTCGAGCATCTCGGCACTGCGATGGTGAAAAAGGGCAAGCTCGAAGAGGCGATAGAGAACTACCGCCGCGCCGTCACTATCGATCCGGATTTCACCTCAGCCCATGCCAACATGGGCAACGCCCTGACGCAGACAGGCCTGTTCGACGAGGCGATCCTGCACTACGACCGCGTACGCCTGCTGGACCCGCATCATGTCGAGGCACGCCTCAACCGAGGGCACGCGCTCGATATGCTGGGTCGCGCCGAGGAGAGCATCGAAGCATACCGGGAGGCGACCCAGGTGGGCGGCCCTCGTGCCGACCCCGGTATTCTCGCACGAGCCCATTACAATCTGGGCAGCGCCGTCGGTCGCCAGGGGGATTTCGATGGCGCGGTCTTGCATTATCGTGAAGCCATCCGGCTCCGCCCGGACTACGAGAAGGCTCATTATTCGCTCGCCTGGGTCTTCGAACGGCAGGGGCACCTCGGCGCCGCAATCAGACACTACGAATCCGTACTCCGGATCAACCCGAACCACGAGGAGGCAAGACGAGCTCTCGGCGACGCGATGAGGCGGCAGCGGTTGAAACCGGACTGATCCATTTCCCGTGCCCATGTTTGACGAACTCAAACAAGGAGCCTACAATGACAAGGCATATTGGGACCGGTGTTTGTGTGAGGGATACCGACCATGTCCATTGAATTCGAGCGAATCCTGTTTCCGACGGACTTCTCCGATTTGTCACGCTCGGCGCTTCCCAAGGCTCTGAGACTCGTCGAGGTCTTCGATGCACAATTGCATTGCCTTCACGTCGTCGACGACGCCTACCGCTACTGGAGCGCCATGGGCCCCGAGAGCATTCCGGTTGGTCCGCCGCTCGAGGACCTGCTCGACCTCGCTCGAACACGCATGAAGGACTTCTGTCAGGAGCACCTGGCCGACGTCAAGCACGAGGTTCTCACCGAAGTGACCGTGGGCAGAGCCTTCTTCGAGATAATCAACTATGCCCGCAACCACGATATCGGCCTCATTGTCATGGGCACGCACGGCCGGGGTGCGTTCGCACACTTGCTGCTGGGCAGCACGACGGAGAACGTCGTACGGAAGGCGTCTTGCGCGGTCATGACGGTCCGTGCTCCCGACCACGGTTTCGTGATGCCCTGATCAACAGCATGCATCTCTGCATGCGATCAGACCACCGACCCGAAGACCATGACATGACAGCATCTTCAATCGCATCTCGCGTCCGGCAGAACACGGTCTCGGCCGCCATCGCAGCGATCTGTCTGATCGTCTTCGGCTTCTTTGATTTCTTCTCCATTCCGAAGGTCACCGACCTGTTCACACTTGGCGATGCCGCTTTCAACTACACGTTGCGGATAGGCGGCGTGTTGATGGCCGTGATCGCCGTTTGGTCCTTCTCGGGGCGTGTGACGGCCTTGTTGGCCGATGCGATGGTCTCGGTTGCGATCGGTTGTTTGCTGATCTTCAGCGGGGTAGCGATGATCGTCGGTGGAGGTGGTGTCTCGCTGAACTACGGTCTGTACGTCCTTTTCGGTGCGATGTTCATCTCGGCCGGCTTGCGCAACTGGCGAGATTTCTCTTTGTTGAAGGCGTCTCAGTCCCCGGCGGCCCGGGACGATCCGATCAGCTTCGGTCCGCCACCCACCCCGTTCGTGGAAGATGAACTTCCGGTTCCACCGAGTTCGTCGCTGGCAGGCCGCCTCCGGGAACGGATGGCCGACCGGAACGGCGCCAAGCCTGGACCCTTGTCCGAGGCTCCCGCAAGTACGCCGCCCATTTCCAAGCCGACGTCATCGATCGCCGAGCGACCGGGCGAATCCCCGACTCTTAAAGACGCGCAAATCGCCGAAGCGACTCCACCCGCGCTCGATAATGAGCCCATCCTCGGCGCCGATGAGACGTCAGACCCGCATTCGACGAAAGAAGACAAGGACGATCAGCCACCTCCCGACGGTTTCCTGGCATCATTCGCAGACGACGGCCCACCGCCCTGACCCTGACGCATAATATGCCAAGCCTCCGCGCACACTGACCACGAAGATTAATCTCGCGTTTGTCCGGAGTTGGACCGGTGACAACCGGCATGAATGGATTGTTCGATTCATTCGATCAGGTGTTGTCCCGATCTTCACCGCCTGACTCGAGCTCCGCAGCATCCGCCTCGCCCGAGGAAAAACGACGATCGTTTCTACCCAGCCCATCATCCCTTCCCTCTACATATGTATATCTGGAGACTCCCGGGCGTAGCCGCGGCAGAGAACGCGTCAATTGGAGATGCCTGCAGGAACGCCCGAGACCACGGTTTTCGGCCCGGATGGGGCTTTCAGGAGGCACAGGCACGTTTCTCGCCCCGCCCTCGGCCTTGCCTGCGGACGCCTACCCCGGCTTGAACCACCGAGTCACTTTGCAGTATCATTGAAACGCCGCCAGTTGTGGTGAGGCTCGTTTCCAATGGGCGGCGGTAGGTCGGTGTGAGGGGAACGCGTTTAGAACTTATCCTTCTAGATGTTTCGGATAGCCGGCCTATTCCTGGGCCGGGCTGTCCCCAGCCGGCGATGGGGGCAAGAGACGCCGCCACCGACGGGTTCGAGCCGTTAGGGATTGTAACGGTCGTACACCATGAAGACCCACGTGGCTTCACAGGACAGCGTATCGGGAGACCGGGAGGCACGTCCACTCAGGCCGGCGCCGCGAGAGGCTCTGAAGCCGGGGGCGTCGGCGTTGTGTGGCACGCGGCGCAAGCCGGTGATCGCCCGGGTGCG
>JAUXGE010000137.1 GCA_030622435.1 Planctomycetota bacterium | reverse complement strand
TTGCGATTACGATGCAGGCAAGATGCCTGCGCTACGCGTTTATGGCGACCTTGCGCTGTACTGCTAATGTACGGTCAGTTTTGAATCTGCGGGTTTGGGTAAAGCCCGCTTCCTTATGATCGCGGCTCGGATCGGAGCAATCCAACCCGCAACTTCAAGGTTGATGCTACACTGGTATGGAACAAGCACCGGGAGATCGACACATGCCGCATCGTGCGTACGGACTGTGGAGTGTGCATTCAGCGTTGATCTTTGTGCCGGCGGTTCTGGCGTTTGCCGGTTCCGTTGAGCCGTATGGCCTGTCGGGAGTACGAGCGTTTGCTCAGACACCCGTTGAGGGGGATGCGAGCGAGCAACCGGAACCCACGGCGGAGGCGCAGAGTGCTGCTCTCGCGGAGGAGGCGGAGGCCGTCGCTCTTGCGGAGGTGAAGGCCTTTCTCGCTGGTGGTGGCTCGGTAAACGCCGTCGATGACGACGGGCAAACGCGTTTGCACCGGGCTGTTGCTCGGAAACACCGCCGTGTTGTGGAATACCTCGTTGCCAACGGTGCCGACGTGCGTGCAAAGGGGCCTCGAGATTGGACTCCATTGCATATCGCAGTGGCGAACGACTTCCGAACGCTGGCTCAGTTTCTCATCGCGAACGGCGCGGACGTCCATGCCAGGACGAGGGAAGGTTGGACCCCCCTGCACCTTGCCGCAGTCAAGGGGCATCAGGCCGCGGCGCGGCTCATGATCCGGAATCATGCCCGGGTCGATGCTACGGACGAGGACGGTTGGACACCGTTGCATGTTGCCGCTTCCCGCGGTCACCACGCGGTGGCGGAGCTCCTTGTCGTGCATCGTGCCGACGTTGATGTGAGGGACAAGAAGGGGCAGAGCCCGCTGCACCGTGCCGCTGTGGGAGGTTATGCGGGCATCGCCCAGCTTTTGATCGTGAAGGGCGCCGATCTCAACGCCACTGACGCGAAGCACCGCACACCGCTGCATCTGGCGGCCGAACTCGGTCACGAGGCGATCGTGCAAGGGCTGATCGCCAAGGGAGCCGATGCGGAGGTGGAAGACGGTCAAGGGCGCACACCGATCGACCTGGCTACGGTCAAAGGTCATGACGAGATTGCGGAACGTCTCTTGGCTGCCGGAACCCGGCTCGTGCCGAGAACACAGGACGGTTCACTTCCGGCTCGCTGGCAAGCTCTGCGGAACCGCGACCGCGCGGCCGATCTCCACTTTGTGCGGGGTGAAGACGGTGGTGCGAGAGGTCGGATGGGATGGACGCCGCTGCACTGGGCGGCCTTTCGGAATCACGAGGTCGTGGTGGAGCGTCTCATCGCAAAGGGTGCCGACGTCAACGCCAATACAGCGGACGGGTGGATGCCGCTGCACGTGGCCGCTGGAAACGGTGCGGAAGAAGTGGTGAGCCGATTGATCGGCGCTGGTGCCGGTGTGGACGCGAGACGGCGTGATGGGCAGACTCCGCTTCATCTGGCGGTTGCGGCTCATGACGGAGTCGTTGCTCTTCTGCTGGCCGCCAACGCAAACGTTGGCGTGGTCGACGAGGAGGACCGTACGCCGCTGCACGTCGCGGCTGCGATGGGGCGTCTTGACGCGGTCGGGCTTCTGCTGGCAAAGGGGGCTGATGTTCACGCCCAGGACAATCGGGGAAGAACCTCGCTCCACTTGGGTGTGGAGGCCGGTCACGAGGCTGTGGCGAGAATACTCGTCGACCATGGTGCACGTGTGAAGACGAGAAGCCAGGATGGTCGAACCTCCCTGCACATCGCAGTGGAATCCGGACACGATGATGTCGTACGGCTGCTTCTCGAGAAGGGTGCCGACATCAAGGCAATAACGCCGCGTGGCAGGACGCCGCTTCATATCGCGGCCGCGTTTGGATGTGATGTCGTGGCGGAACGTCTGATTGCGAAGGATGCGGACGTAGGTGCCACGGCACGGGACGGTAGTACGCCGTTGCACCTGGCCGCAGAGAACGGCCACAACTCGATGGTGCGGCTCCTTCTCGCCAAGGGGGCGGATGTCAATGCCCTGGATGCCCGGGGTCAGACGCCGCTGCATCTGGCTGTTGCAGAGGGGTATGCTGATGGAGTCAAGCTTCTGGTCGAGATGGGGGCTGATTTCGATTTGCAGAGGCGGGACGGCCGGACGCCGCTTCATGTGGCGGTGGAGGCGGACCGTTTCGAAATCGTGGGGGCTCTGATCGCTGCCGGTGCCAACACCCAGACACAAGATGGACAGGGCTGGACGGCTCTGCATCTTTCGGTCGTCAAGGGCCAAGCGTTGGTGGTGGAACACCTCATGGAAGCCGGTTTGGACGTCAACGCCAAGGCGCACGACGGGGCTACTCCACTGCATTGGGCGGCGCTTCGGGGATTTGATCGGATCGCAGAGGGGCTCGTGGCGGGGGGTGCGGACATCAACGCCGCGGGCGAGGACGGTTGGACGCCTCTGCACGTTGCAGTGCTTGGAGGGAGTCTTGGCGCTGTCGAGTTCCTCGTGTCCGTTGGCGCGAACATCAACGCGCAGGATCGGGAAGGCTGGACTCCGCTGCACGTTGCAGCGGTCGTGGGTGATGATGGAGCTGCGGATTTGCTGCTTGCAGCCGATGCCGAAGCTGATGTGAGAAGCACTGACGGGAGAACGGCACTGCACTTTGCGTCTGAGTCCGGGCACAGCGCGATCGTTGATAGTCTGTTGAGCAGCGGCGCTGATTCGAACGCGATGGATCAGCTGGGGCGTACGCCTCTTTTCCTGGCAGCGGATGCAGGTCATCTTGCCACGGTGCGCCTGTTAATCGCGAGTGGTGCCGATGTCCTTGCGAGGGATCAGGAAGAATGGACACCGTTGCACGCCGCAGCGAAGTCAGGGCACGTAGGCGTCGTGGAACTCCTGATTGTCGGCGGTGCGGACGTCAATGCTAAGGACAATCAGGGACGAACACCGCTCCATCTGGCCGAGCGAGAGCACCATGCGGACCTTGCGGCCTTTCTTCGCAGCCACGGGGCCACCGAATAGTCTGTGTCGCGGGGCGATTTCAATCCGACTCCGCGACGACGCGCAGCCCGATGTTGTTCAGTCTGCTGCCGTCGAGGTCCCGGACGCGATTTGCGCAGCGCAGGTATCTCGATCGGCTGCGCCAGGAGCCGCCGCGAAGGACGCGGCCTTCTATGGGTGCCTTCTCGGCCGTTCGTATCACAGGGCTTTTCGGGTAATCCTCGTAGCCGTCGGGGCACCACTCCCACACGTTTCCGTGCATGTCATACAGGCCCCACGCGTTGGGGGGGAAGCCGGCGACGGGAACGGTCAGGTTGCGGAACACGCCTGTGCTCGTGTCATCGACGCCGCCGTCGCCGGTGTTGCCGTTGTCGCGTTTATCGCCATTTGCGATCTCGCCGTCGAAGTTCGCCTGGTCTGTAGTGATCGCATCGCCGAAGGAGAACGGTGTCGTCGTTCCCGCGCGGCAGGCGTACTCCCATTCGGCCTCGGTCGGCAGACGGTAGAGGCGCCCCTCCCGGTCGCTGAGCCTGCGGCAGAATTCCAGCGCGTCCTCCCAGGAGACCTGCTCTACCGGCAGAACGTCTCCCGTCCAGTGGCTCGGATTGTCTCCCATGACCACGGACCATTGTAACTGTGTCACCTCGGTGGCACTCATGTAGAAGCCCGATGTCAATTTCACCTGACGCTGTCGCTCGTCCTCGTCGCGACCGAGTTCACCCGTGGGGCTGCCCATGACGAACTCACCGGGAGGGATGAAGATCAGTTCGATGCCGACGGAGTCCGTGATGCGGTTGAACAGGACTTGACGGCGCAGATCGTGTCCCTTGTCATGGTTCGGATCCAGCGCAAGGAGTTCATCCAGCGCCAGGACGGTGGCCGTTGGGTGCCCTTCGCCGTGAGCCTCCTGAGCCTGCGACAGGAGACCGTCGATCGCCCGAGCCCGCGCATCCGACAACTGTTCGTGCGCCGAGTCGATCATCGCTGATGCCGTCGCAGTTCCACCGGAGTCCAACTCCTGATCGATCTGTGCCAGTTGTCCTGCGGCCTCTTCAGTCGCCGATCGAACCCCGGGGAGATCGAGGGCGATCGGCCCCGTCGCCTCGAGTAGCCGCTCCATTTCACAGGACACGATCTGTTGCATGCGTAACACGGCCGCGGCTTCATCCACCCAGGCAAGCCGTTGCTCCAATTGCGCCATCAACTCCGCGTATGCCGGCAAGGCCTCTTTGTGGAGTCCCTGTTCGAGTTGTCGGTCCGCTCGGTCCAACTTGTCCCTGAGATCAGCCCGCGAGGAGGTGTCGAACACGTGTTTGACGGCAAGCTGCTTCAAATGCCCAGCCAACTCCAGCTCAGCCTCGGCCATTTCCTTTCGCACGCCTGTGATCCGTCGCTCATCGTCCGTAAGTGCGTTACGGAAATTCGCGTCGCACGTGTCCATTCGTTGCGAGGCCCCGGTCTCGCGGGCGTACAACTCCTGCTCGACTGAGTTGAATTCCCTCAGCAAATCTCTGGCGGCGTCGGCGATCTTCGACGGCTCGGCTGCAAGTTCGGGCCTTGCCGCTGCCGTGAGGGATTCATACAGGTCCGATGCCAGGAGATACGAAGTCGCGGCGTCCTCGTACGCCTGGGCCTCGTACTGCCTACCGCCTCGGACCATAGCCTCCTTGGCCTGTGCGATCCGATTCGATCCATCGAGGTCCGAAACTCTGCCGACGATCTCCCGCCAAACGGATTCTGCGGTCAGAGCCCTCGATCGGGCGACATCGGCCTCAGCTCGGGCTTCGGGGGAACGCTGCGAATTCTGGATCGTCGAATTGATCATGCCGCCACGCCACCTCGGGTAGGTGACACCCGCTACCACAACAAGTGCGATGACCAGTACGGCACCTAAGAGTGTCACGCCTCCCGAACGGGGCACTGAGTGACCTGTCATCGAGGCGGAAAATGCGCTCATGTCCGGGAAGCGGTCTGCCGGGTCCGGTTCCAGAGCCCGGTCCAGGGCGTCGGAGAGTGTGCGGGGTGCTCCCGATCGCTGTTCAGAGGCCGGCTTGATACGTCCCACCGGCGCAACCCCCGTGAGCATCTCATAGAGGACGGCGGCAACAGCGTACTGGTCAGCACGATGATCGATGTTCGGCGACCCTTTGAGTTGCTCCGGTGCCATATAGGGCACAGTATGGATGGATGCACCTGCTGTCGTTGACCGCGCTGATTGCCGCAATCGGCTGAGACCGAAACCCGTAAGCTTGATCGTGCCGTCCTCGCAGAATAACACGCTCCGGGGTTTGATGCCGCCGTGGAGGGTCGTTCGGTGTGCGTACGCTAGAGCGTCGCACAACACTTCGCCGGTGTGGAGAACCTCTTCGATCGGGAAACGCCGGCCTGTCGATGAGTGGTCGTCCATTTGCGCGCGGAGCGATGAGCTCTCGACTCGTTCCGTCGAGATGAAACGCACGTCGCCGTCTGTATGAACGTCGTACACATCGACGATAGCGGGATGGTTCAGCCCGCAGGCGAGCTGGACTTCATGGGCCAGGGAGTCTGGAGCGCACTCGTCTCCGGACAGTCCGGGATCGAGTATCTTGACCGCCGTCTCCCGATCCTGGTTGCGGTCGAATGCAAGAAACACGCTGCCGGTCTCACCGATGCCGATCCTTTCGCGAACCTCGAACCGGTCGGCCAGTACGCGACCATCGAATGACGTCGTTCGGTCGTCTGTGGACAACGGGCTTCCACTGCCGCTTCCCTGCGATGTGTGCGAATGTGCGGCACTGCCCAGAGCCTCTGCATCTCTCGGCGTGGTTGTATTGTCGTTCTCGTGTTCTTCTGAGGTCATCGGCACGACGTTCTCGGCTTTGGCCCCGCGTTGTGTGGCAAAGGCCTTGTCGATCTCCGCCTGGGTAGCGCGGCACTACGCGCGAAGCTCATTGGTCGACGCGCGGTCAATGCGTTCATCCAACTCTCCCGTCAACGGGCAGTGAGTCGTCTCGAGTTCATCGGCGGTGGCCTACGCCTCGAGACCCAAGAGGTTAAGCGCCTTGTTGCGATCCATCTGCCGAGCGGAATCCTCTGTATCCGATGCCCGGTCTGATGGATCGGAAATCCACCCTCTAAACGAATTTCGGTAAACTCTTGCAGCAGGTTACCACGGTGTTCGGTTTGCTCAACGAGGGGTTCGGTTTGGCCGACCACGACATGAGCGTCCGATAGCAGTAAACCCGGCGAGCGGACGGGCGTAGTGTCTTAGGGGAGCGTCGCACAGGCAGGCTTTTTTTGGCGGTGATCGTCGATCGGGGGTTGATCTTTGGGCCGGGGTTAGGGGAGCTGCGCCCGGCCTGGATAGCCGATTACATCAATATATCGGCGTGAGCCCGTTTGACGTGACCGTAGCCGCAAAACGAGGCCACCGTCCAGCGTGCCCAACGGGGGGCTAAGGAGCAGGGGCGGGGTGGTCTCGCGGATCGATGTCCGATAACATTGACTTCAACCGATGACCGGATTAAACAATAAATTTATATTTTCCACTATTGCGTCAATCGCGGTGATCCTCACAATTTTGGTCCAAATGCCCAAGGCCCTGTCAGCGGCCGGGGGCGATCAGGCAGGTGGACCTTCTGTGGGCCAGGCCGCAGGAGGGAAATCCGATTCCGGAGATGTGGCCACTCCCAGGGTGGCCGCCGAGCCGGGTTTCGATCCGGTTCGTGGTGGGGACATCGAACCGCCGGCCGAGCATGGTGAAGACTCGGAGGGCATGCGATCCACGACGTCCGGCATCGAGCCTGTCGGAGACCCGACCGATGGGACGGAGCAGCCCGCCGGGACGGTCGAGCGTCCGACCGGTCCGGTCGATACCTGTGTTACGACGGAGTGTCACCAGGAGGTCATGTCCGGGCGGGTATTGCACGGTCCGAACGCGAAGAAGCAGTGCGACGCATGCCACATCGACAAGGACGTGCAGAAGCACACGTACGACCTGGTTGTCCCGAAACCGGACCTGTGCGGTCACTGCCATACGTGTTCCGAGCGAAGCGTCGTGCACAAGCCGGTGACGGACAAGGAATGTGACAAGTGCCACGATCCACACGGAAGTAATCACCCGCTGCAGTTGCTGGGCGATCCTTCAGGGACTCTCTGTTTTCCGTGTCACAAGCCGGAGGAGTATGGCGGCCTGCGTCACGTGGACGGCAAGGTGGAGCTTGTCGGTGCTTGCGACGTTTGCCATGAGTCGCACTCCTCGTGGATGCCGAGGCTCTTGCCCAAGGAGGTGCAGCAGCTGTGCATGCACTGCCACGAGGATCTCCGGTCCCGTCTCGAGTTGATCGGTCGTTCGCACGCGCCGGTGACGGACGGGCGATGCCTCGACTGCCATGATGCGCACACGACGGAGCATCCGGGCCAACTTCGTGAAGAGGCTCCCCGGCTGTGTTACACGTGCCACGAGCATGACGATATCCGAAAGCTCGCCGAGACTGCTCCGGTCGTTCACGGTGCCATGACGACGGAGGAATCATGCAACGCCTGTCACGCCGGGCACGGCAGCGTGCTGCCGGCGCTGCTTGCCAAACCGGAGAAGAGCCTCTGCCTGTCGTGCCACAACGAGCCGGTTCGTGCGACCAACGGGCGCGTGCTGATCGATATGGCCTGTCTTCTCAAAGAGAACCCGCGGCATCACGGTCCGATCAGCGACGGTGAATGTTCATCCTGTCATGATCCGCATGCCTCCACCCGTGTCGGCTTATTGACCAAGGACTATCCCGATTTCTTCTACGCCCCGTTCAGCGTGTCGAACTACGCGTTGTGTTTCGAGTGTCACATCGAGAATCTGGTCACTGTCGAGCAGGGGATCGGGGTCACGGAGTTTCGCGACAAGGAACGCAGCCTGCATTATGTGCATGTCAACAAGGAGGTGAGGGGGCGCACCTGCCGGGCATGCCATGAGGTTCACGCTTCGGCTCGCCCGTTCCACATGCGCGAGACCGTACCTTTCGGTCCGGGTGGATGGGAGATCGAAGTCAATCACCAGGGGCTGCCGCGCGGAGGCCGGTGTTCCCCGGGATGCCATGAGGCCAGATCGTATGATCGTGGTGAAGGTGATTTTCCGAAGGCGCCGAGGGCGGGGTTGAAGCCGGAGATGCTGGATTGATGCGTGATCGAATGTCGAGGGGTACGCGCCTCGATATCTTGACGTGTTATGCTTGCACCCATGTACGCATCCGGACATACGCGCATGGGCGTGCCGCGTGAAGGAAACGGGGGAGTTGATATGAACGATAGTAATGACATGAATAAACCTGGGGAAGCCAAGCAACCTGCGGATGACGCTCGCCGGCGATTCTGCCAGATCGCCGTCGGCGGGACGGCCGTTGTATCGGCAGCGGCCATCGGGTACCCGCTCGTCACGTTCCTTCGTCTTCCAAAGGCAATAGGGCCGGAGGAACTCATGGAGGTTCCGATGGATGAGCTCGCGGAAGGGTATGGGGTTTGGGGCGAGCATCGCGGACGGCAGATTGTGGTGGTCAAGCTGAATGACGAAATCCGGGCTTTTGACGGGACCTGTCCTCATCTGGGCTGCATTGTCCGTTGGGAGAGTGAGGCCAGAGGATTCCATTGTCCGTGCCACGATGCCCGGTTCGACGATCTGGGGAACCCGATCGCCGGTCCGGTCAACGCGCCGCTACGGCGGGTGGATTTCGTGGTCGAGGAAGACGTGCTGAAGATTCGCGATTCAGCCGGACGAGCCTAGTCGCCGGAAACCGAAATGAAACTGTTGTCGTCCGTTTATCGAGGACTTGACGAGCGGTACCAGCTCACGGGGTTCGTGGAGAAGAACTTCACGAAGAAGTGGGTTCCGCGCACGCTCGGATGGGCGGGGTGTTTCGGCGGGCTCGCTTTCCTGCTGTTCCTCATCCAGGTTTATACGGGCATACTCCTGCTGATCTACTACAAGCCGGACCCCGCCAGCGCTTGGGACTCGGTCACGTTTCTCAAGAGCAACGTGCAGATGGGGTGGCTGATCCAACGTGTTCACACGGTCGGTGCGGATATGATGATCGTGCTGGTCATGATGCACATGGCCCGGATCGCATACTACAAGATCTACCGGTCACCGCGCGAGCTGCATTGGGTGTCCGGCGTGGTTCTTCTCTCGTTGACTCTTGCCACGGCGTTTACCGGGTACTTGTTGCCCTGGACCAACTTGAGCTACTGGGCGGCGAGCGTGGGTACGGAGATTCCGGGCGCCGTTCCGATCGTGGGCGAAGGTATTTCGAACTGGCTTCGTCGCGGTTCGACGATATCGGGAGAGACCCTGGGATTCTTTTTCGCCATGCATGTGTGGGTGTTGCCTGCGACGGCGGTGTGCTTCATGGTGCTGCATTTCATGATGATCCGTCGGACCGGGATTTCGAGACCGTTGTAGAGTGGTGCGGGGGCCGCATATGGCCGTTGACTATCGAAAACAGTACACGCCGGAGCAGCTCGTGCCATTCTGGCCGAACGAGGTGATTCGCCTTATTGTTGCGAGCCTCTTCGCTCTTGCCATTATGACCGTGCTGGCGGTTCTGCCGGTTCTGTTGGACTACTTCGGTTTGGGGGACTGGGTCGAGGCGTCGGAGCCGGCTAACCCGCATGCGACGCCGGAGTATATCCGGCCTGAGTGGTATTTCCTCGCGGTGTATCAATACCTCAAACTTGCCCCGCGGGAGTTGTTCGGCGTGTCCGGCAAGACGATCGGCGTCATGTCGCAGGGGGTGTTTCTACTCGTTTTGATTCTGCTGCCGGTTTGGGCAAGGCGCTGGTCGCATCACCGACCCGACGTGCTGCACGGAAGCCTGGTGACGGTGGTGATAGCCTTGTTTGTCGGGTTTACGGTCTGGGCGGTTTGGCCGCCGCGGCCCCTGCTCATGATCGTCTTATGTGCGGCCCTTCTCCTGTTTTACGTGCTGTTGATCAACGAACGCCGGAGGATTCGGCGTGTGTTGAAGCGGCGCCGGGGGGGCTCGGCTTGATAGCGATTTACGTGCTGGTTGCGGTGGCTTTCTTGTCGGGTGAGTCCAATGTGGGGGGCGTGGCCGTGGATCCGGCGCGCTGGTATGCCGGCAACGCCTGCATCGAGTGCCACCGGGAAGAGGGTGGTCGCCTGGCCGAGATCGTCGACCGGGAGTGGGCGACAAGCGTGCACTACGAGAACAACGTCCCCTGTGAGCAGTGCCATGGTGGTGACGCCACGCTGGTACGTGAGGACTTCGCCACCGAAGACGAGTTCAAGGAGGCTTCTCATCTGACGTTCCATCCGGAGTTTCTGTTCTTGCGGGATCGGGACGGCATCGGCACAGCCCGTGAGACGACGATTTCCTTCGCCTGCCGCGAATGCCACAGTGAGAATGAGGAGAGGCGCACGGGCGATCCGCACACCGGCGGCGAGAAACCGACCTGTCTGTTCTGGCGGGACGGCGGTGTCAGCCTGACGCGCGGCCGGAGCATCGCGTACGTGTGTGCGAGTTGCCACGTCCGCGCTACCGAGAGACACCTTGCCAGCGCTCATGGAAACTTCGGGGTTCCGTCGTGTTTGTTCTGTCATGGCGACGGCAGCCACGCCATCCCGGCTGCGACGATGGAGATCATCGACACACGCCCGCGGGAACAGCTCGGCAGGTGCTCGCCGTGTCACACGCCGGGGAACATGGAGATCGTTAAGCGCGTACGCGACATGCGTGAAGAGACGGCGGAGCGAATCCGGGTTTCTCGTGAGCAGTTCGATGACCTTGTTCGCATGCGTTACCGGAACCTGGGGCTCGCCGAGATGC
>JAUXGE010000061.1 GCA_030622435.1 Planctomycetota bacterium | reverse complement strand
GGCCTTGAGCATCGACTTCGGATGGGGCGACTCCGACCGCTTTACCGCTGACACGGCAGTGCCATTCCGGCCTGACACCTTTTTTCGGCCCGGAAAAGGTCTAGCTTGTGGGCTGGGCGAGTTTCAGTTGGACGCGGGCTCGCTGGATGGCGTTGGACCGGGCGTCGGAGGAAGCGTCGTCGGTGATCTTCATGGCCCGGGCTTCGACAAGGGCTTGATCGGCCTTGGCGGCGTCGATCTCATCGGGCTTGCGGGCCTGTTGGGTCAGGATTGTGAGGCGGTTTTCGACGATCTGGGCGAAGCCGCCATCGACGAACAAGACGTGTTGCTTTGCATCCCCCGCTCCCTCACGATCGCCGCTCGGATCAGCGGTTTCGATCCGGAGGATGCCGATCCCGAGCTTACAGACGAGCGGGGCGCGGTTCTTCAGGGCGCCCATCTCCCCGTCGTGGGCAGGGAAAGCGACGAACTTCGCATCACACTCGAGGACGATTCGCTCGGGCGTGATCACACTGCATTGGAAGGTGTCAGTCGCGTCCATTGGTTTTCCGTTCGGCAGTCCGCTGCGCCGGTTTCCGTTGCTCTCATGCAAGACAAGGGGTTGGTGCGTCGGGGACGCACCCTACCTCACTTCAATCCGCAATCTCCAATCCCAAATCCGCAATCGCGTCAGCCTTTCGCCAACATCTCCGCCTTCTCGGCGGCTTCTTCGATCTTGCCGACATACATGAACGCCGACTCGGGCAGGTGATCCCATTTGCCCTCGCACAGTTCTTCGAACGATCGAATCGTCTCGTCGAGTGACGTGTAGTTGCCGGCAAAGCCGGTGAACTGCTCGGCCACGAAGAAGGGCTGCGAGAGGAACCGTTCGATCTTTCGCGCCCGGGAGACAACGAGTTTGTCTTCCTCGCTGAGCTCGTCGACGCCGAGAATGGCGATGATGTCCTGCAGGTCCTTGTATCGCTGAAGGTTCTGCTGGATCCGGCGGGCAATCGCGTAGTGTCGCTCGCCGAGGAACTCAGGCGCGACCAGTCTGCTGCTCGATGCCAGGGGATCGACGGCCGGGTAGATGCCCTTCTCGGCGATACCCCGCTCGAGGTTCACCGTGCTGTCCAGGTGCGTGAACGCCGTTGCGGGTGCGGGGTCGGTGTAGTCGTCGGCGGGGACGTAAATGGCCTGGATGCTGGTGACGGCACCACTCTTGGTTGACGTGATGCGTTCCTGGAATTCACCCATTTCCGTGGCCAGAGTCGGTTGATACCCGACGGCCGACGGCATCCGACCGAGCAGCGCCGAGACTTCAGAGCCGGCCTGGGAGAAGCGGAAGATGTTGTCGATGAACAGCAGCGTGTCCGCGCCGGTCTGATCGCGGAAGTACTCGGCCATGGTCAGGGCGGACAGGGCGACACGCAGCCGTGCACCGGGCGGTTCGTTCATCTGTCCGAAGACCATGACGGTCTGGTCGATGACGCTCTTGCCCGTATCGCCGATCTTGGCCTCCTGCATCTCGAGCCACAGGTCGTTACCTTCTCGCGTCCGTTCGCCGACACCCGCAAAGCAGGAGTAGCCGCTGTGGAACCGAGCCAGCCGCGCGATGAGTTCCTGGATAATGACGGTCTTGCCGACGCCGGCACCTCCGAAGAGCCCGGCCTTGCCGCCGCGGACGAGCGGGCATAACAGGTCGATGACCTTGATGCCGGTCTCGAACATCTCCGTTTTAGACGTCAGGTCCACGAGTTCGGGCGGTTCGTGGTGGATCGGTCGGCGTTCCTCGATCTGGACGTCGCCTCGCGCGTCAATGGTTTCGCCCACAAGGTTAAACACCCGCCCGAGGGTCTTTTCGCCGACGGGCACGGTGATCGGCTGGCCCGTGTCGAGGATCTTCACGCCTCGTTGCAGCCCGTTCGTCGAGCCCAAGGCCACGGCGCGGATGTTACCACCGCCGAGGTGCTGGGCGACCTCACACCAGAGCACTTCCTTGGTGGTGAAGCCGCGGACGGGTCTTTCGACGTCGACCTTCAGCGCGTTGTAGATCTTCGGGAGTCGGTCTTCGGGAAACTGCGCGTCAAGGGTCGAACCGACGACCTGGATTATTTTGCCGTAGTTGCCGTTTTCCATTTATCCGTCTTCCGTTACTCAGAATGCGGAATGGTGAATGCGGAATGCGGAAGAAGCTCCGCACATCGCACTACCGACCGCGAGAACGCCTGGCTATTGTCGTAATAATACGCACCAACTCGTCGGCCTCTTGAAGCAACTCTGTGAGCCGTTCCCTGGGAATCAGTTCACATTCCGCGACCAGTCGCAGCCAGTACAGGACTTCGCGTGCCTCCGATTGTGCAATCTCCATTCGGCGACTGAACTCCTTCTTCGACGAGGCTGCCTGCGACTCCTCGACGTTCGCTCCGACGTTTGTTCCGGCTCGCATCACTTGTCTGGTGATGACGCTGCCGGCAACCGTGCGAGGCAGAGAACCCACCAAACGAACGATTCGCGTCGCGAAATCAAACGATCGCTCGGTGATGTCTCGAACGGGAGCGGCCATTCAGAATTCCGCATTCACTACGCCAGTGCGCTTGAACCTCCAATAATGTCCAGCAGTTCCATGGTAATCTGCGTCTGACGCGCGCGGTTGTATTGGCGCGTCAGGGTCTTGATCATGTCCGAGGCGGCGTCGGTGGCCGCCTTCATCGCCACCATTCGCGAGATCTGCTCACTGACGACGGAGTCCGTGAAGCACTGGAAGAGTCGCACGCGCACGGCCGCCGGGAGCAGTTCCTGCAACAGTTTCCCCGGCTCGGGCGAGAACTCGAACTCGACCGGCTTCGGCTCGGCCGCTTCCTGTCCGTCGATCAGCGCGTCGTGCGCCAGGGGCAGCAAAGGCATGACGGTCGGGCGCTGGCTGCCGATGGAGACGAACTTCATGTATGCCACGTACACCGAGGCGATCTCGCCCCGAACGAACCGGTCCATGAGGCCGTTGGCGATCGGCTCGACTTCCTCGAATAGCGGAGTGTCGCCGATGCCGGTGATCTGCTCGTGCACGGGGCGGTTCAGGAATCGGAAGTAGCCGATCCCCTTCTTTCCGACCATGTAGGTGTCGGTTTCGATGTCGTTCGCTTTGAGGTCGTCGAGATGTGCCAGGGCGGCGCGAAGCGTGCGTGCGTTATATCCACCGCACAGGCCCCGATTGCTCGTGATCACCAGCAGAGCGGATCGCTTGACGTCATCCTGCGACTGGAGCAGGGGGTGACGAATCGTCTCGGCGGCGCCGGACAAGTCAGCGACCAACTCGGCGAGCTTCTCCGTGTAGGGTTTGGTGGCCGTCGCGCGGTTCAGCGCCGCCTGGAAGCGTGCCGTGGCGATCAGTTGCATCGTCCGCGTGATTTTGTGGATGTTGCGAACCGACTTACGGCGTTTGACGATGATCCGCTTGTTTGCCATGGTGCTTTGTGCGATGCCCCGTGCGTTACGGAACCCTCAGAATCGAGCCGCTATTGCTCCTTACTCTTGGCGACGAACCGAGCTTTGAAGTCCGCGATGATCTTGTCGAGCTGTTCAACCAGTGTGTCGGACAGCTCGCCCTTCTCGGTGATTTCGGTCAGCACCTCCGGGAGTTCGTCGCGCACGTGCTCGAGGAGTTCCTTCTCGAACGCGAGCACGTCGTTTACAGGCAGATCGTCCAGGAACCCCCGCCCGCCGGCGAAAATGCTCACCACCTGCTCGTTGAGCGGGTATGGCCTGTATTGCGGCTGTTTGAGCAGTTCGACCATGCGTTGTCCGCGATCGAGCTGCCGCTGCGTGGTCGCATCGAGTTCCGTCCCGATCTGGGCGAAGGCTTCGAGTTCGCGGTAGGCGGCCAGGTCGAGCCGTAGCGATCCGGCGATCTTCTTCATCGCCTTGCGCTGGGCGTTACCACCCACGCGAGACACGCTGATGCCGACGTTAACGGCCGGGCGAACGCCCGCAAAGAACAGATCCGGTTCGAGGTAGATCTGCCCGTCGGTGATCGAGATCACGTTGGTCGGGATGTAGGCGGCCACCTCCCCCTCGAGCGTTTCGATGATCGGCAGCGCGGTCATCGACCCGCCGCTGTCGTGGAAGTGATGGACGCGATATTTCCCCTTGTCGGGCAGGGTGTCGAGCCAGGCATTGGCTCGTTCGAGCCCGCCCGGCCGATGGTACAGGCCGTCGATATCGTCGGGTCGGTGCTTCACGGGTGCCTTCAGAACGTCCGGATGTTTGATGGCGATGCTACGGTCAACGCAGTCGTCGGGTGTATCTTTCGGGACGACGCCGTATTCGTCGCGCATCTTGCAACTTCGTTCGAGCAGCCGCGAGTGCAGGTAGAACACGTCACCCGGGTAGGCCTCGCGACCCGGCGGGCGCCTAAGCAGCAGGGAGAGCTGGCGATAGGCGTGGGCCTGCTTAGTCAGGTCGTCGTAGACGCACAGGGTGTGCCGACCTTGGGTGTACATGAAGTACTCGGCCATGGCGGCGCCGGCGTATGGTGCGATGTATTGGAGCGGGGCGGGATCGGCGGCCGAGGCGTTCACGACGATCGTGTGATCCATCGCGCCGTGCTCGCGGAGCTTCTCGATCACACTGGCGACGGTCGACTCCTTCTGGCCGACAGCGACGTAGATGCAGACGACGTCGCCCGCTTTCTGGTTGATGATCGTGTCGATCGCGATGGCCGTCTTGCCGGTTTTGCGATCGCCGATGATCAGCTCGCGTTGCCCCCGGCCTACGGGGATCATGCTGTCGATCGCCTTGATCCCGGTTTGGAGGGGCTGGTTCACCGGCTGGCGCTCGGCGATACCCGGGGCCTTGAACTCGAGCGGCCGGCTTTCGGGCGTCTCGATGACGCCCATGCCGTCAATGGGCCTCCCGAGTGGATCGACCACACGGCCTATGAGCTGGTCGCCGCATGGGATGCTCAGCAGTTGGCCCGTGCGCCGGACCTCATCGCCCTCCTTGATGCCGAGGTAGTCGCCGAGGATGACGATACCGACCGAGTTCTCCTCGAGGTTGAAGACCTGGCCCATCGCTCCGTTGGCGAACTCGACCTGCTCTTCGGACATGGCCTTGCTCAGACCGTAGACGCGCGCGATGCCGTCACCGACCTCGAGCACCCGGCCCACCTCTGCAACGTCAACCTCACTTCGATACTTCTGGATCTCTTCGGTAATGACGGAAGAGATTTCGTCGACTTTGAACTTCATCCAGTGGTTCCCATCGCACATACTCGAGCCGCGTGCTTTTTGTCCGCGGCTCGGTTCGGCGTCCGTCCGCGCGGGCTGAACCCACGCGGTTCAGGCACGCTGTTCCACGTAATCGCGCCCGCCGTGTATCTCTCGTGACGCGCGCTCGAGCAGCGTGTCGGCGAGACCTTTCAATCTCGTCGCCACGCTAGTATCGAATTTCTCATCGCCGATCCGTACGACCAATCCGCCCAGTAGGGATTCGTCGACCGACTCGACCAGATCCGTTTCTCTGCCCGTGTGCTCGTCCGCGACGGCCTTGAGTTTCGTCCGAAGTCCCGGGGTCAGCGGGACCGCCGTCCGGACGTGGACCTCGACTCGCCCTCGCCGCTCTTCATGGGCTAGGCGATAGACCTCGGCCACGGCGCGGATAAGGCTCAGTCGCCCTTTTCGGTTCAGCACTTGAAGCGAGTCGACGAACAGGTCGGACGCTTTGCCGCGAAAGAGCTTCTCGATCGTTTTCTGCCGGGCGGCGGTGTCGACCATCGGGCTGGCGATGAACGTTTCGAAGTCGGGGTTCTTCTCGACCTCGGTGGCAAGACCGGTCAACTCGTCCAACAGGGCATCCATCTCGCCACGCGCTTCGGCAAGATCGAGCATCGCGTTCGCGTAGACACGTGCGATGGAGAGTTCCTGTACGGAAACGCCCGCCATGATCAGCCCTTACCGTTCCTCTTCCCCTCCAGCACCCGGAGTTCCTCGATCGACTCGGCGATCAGGCGCTCGTGCTGCGCAGGATCCAGCTCCTTGCGGATGATGCGGGCGGCCACGTCCGTCGAGAGCTTCGCAGTGAGCGAATACAGCTCTTTGACGGCCGTATCCGTGGCGATGCCGATCTCGCGCTTGGCCCGTTCAATTATCGCATCCGCCTCACCCTTGGCATCCTCCTCGATCCTCCGCTTGACCACCTCGGCGTCGCGGCGGGCCTCCTGGACGATGGCCGTCCCTTCGTTCTGGGCGGCTTGGAGCTTGTCAGAGTACTCTTTAAGCCTCGCCTCGGCCTGGTCGCGATCCTGCTTGGCCTGCTCGAGCGAGTTTCGGATGAAATCCTCCCGCTTCTGCAGGGCGCGCAAGATCGGTCCCCAGGCGAACTTGCCGAGGACGAAGAGCACCGCCGCAAAGGTCAACAGGCTCCAGATGATGTTGCCCAGGTCGCCGGTAAAGAGCGTCGTTTCCCCACCGGCACCCTCCGAACCCAGTACCGGGGAGACCATGAGCAGCCCCAACAGGGCTGCGCAGGAAGCTGTTCTGATACGGTTCAGTGTCATAGCCTCGCCCGCTTTGCGCACGGACCACCGCGAAGGTGGCGGCAAGCCTTTTGTGTCGTGATAACCCATAACCGCCGGCCTGAGATCGTCGCTACTTCTGTATAGCCAGGAAGCAGCCGAGCACGCCAAACAACGTCGCACCTTCGATCATGGCCGCGGTGATGATCATGGCCGTACTGATGCTGCCGGCCGCCTCCGGTTGACGAGCCATCGACTCGACGGCGCTGCCGCCGATCCGCCCGATACCGTAACCACCACCGATCACGACCAGACCGGCGCCGATCGCTCCGCCGAAATTGGCAGCCGTCATTCCGGGGAAGAAGCTCCCGGAATCGGCCGCGACCGCGGTTTCACCCTCCGTATGAGCAGGCTGGGCGAACGCGGGCGAAACGAGCATCAGCGCCATCCCGGCGACCATCAGCATCAGTGCCACCTTCGCGAATCTTTTGTCCATCATCCGTCGTCCCTTGCTATCGCCGCCTCGTGGGAGAAGACGGCCGGTTGTAGTTGCCATCGTAGTCGCGCCTCGCCACCCGTGTGCCCCACGTCTGTCCGGGCATGGCGACTTATGATTTCGTTTTTCGACCTTCCGTCCGAATCACGCCCATCCCGGGGTGCGTTCGGAACTTACGAAGTCGGTTGTTACCTAATGCGCACCCGCCGCACGTTCTCCTTGTTCCTCCGCGTGGGCATCGTCGTGATCATGGTGGATCACGACGGCCTGGGCAATGAACAGGGTAGTCAAAAAAGTGAAGATGAACGCCTGGAGGAACGCGACGAATATCTCGAGCAGGTTGAACGCGACGCTCACCAGGACCACCAAGATCCCGATTCCAGTCGCGGCACCAGCGCCCAGTGCCAGATAGCTGAGGCTGATGAAGCTCATCAGCACCGCGAGAAGTACGTGGCCCGCAACCATGTTGGCAAACAGACGCACGGTCAATGCGAAGCATTTGGCTGCCACCCCGATGACCTCCAGGACGGCGATCAGCGGTGCGATGAGAATGGGCCCCTGGAAGAAGTGCTTGACGTAGCCCAATCCGTTGTACCGGAAGCCGTTGACGACAATCATGAGAAGCGTAGACGCCGCCAGCGTCCCGGTGACCCAGATATTGCCCGTGGCCGACCCGCCGATCCCGTGATGAGCGTCTGGGTAGATGCTCTTGACCAGACCGCGAGTCAGAGGCTCGAGCGGCAGCAGACCCAGGAGATTGACAATGAGGATGTAGAAGAACGCGGTCCAGATATAGGGGATGAAGCGATCCGTGTGCTCTTGAAGCAAGGGACGCGCGACCGTATCGCGGAAGTAGGCACAAATCGACTCGATGAAGTTCCCGAAACCGCCGGGCGTGAGATCCTTCACCTTGTCACCCGATTCCCGAATCCGAACGAACCGCGGAATCAGCAGAACCAGCAGGATCACAGCGATGATCTGCATGATGATGTGATTCGAGAACAGCGTGATCTGACCGCCTGGAGTGACAATGTTGTCACCCGTGCCGACGGGGATCTTCTGGTATGTCCATTGGTAGACATGATCCAGCGGGCTTGCGGCGGCTAGGAGAACACGTTCCATCGACGAATCAGTCTCTCAACGGTGCCCCATCATGCGGACCACAAAAACCGTGTCCACCAGAAGCAATACCAAGTAGCTAAGGGCCACCCAAACCACGAACGCCGTCCGATCCAGCCCGCTGCCGAGAACCAAAGGCACCACCAACAGCAGGACCGTGACAAACCGAAACGCGGTCGAGTACAGGACCGCAAGTGCCGGTTGCGGCCCACCTTCGGACAATCCCCGCGCCAGCGGAATCGCCCCTACACAGCTGGAAAGCCAACTCACCAAACACCCGATCAACATCGACCAGACCGCCTGATCGCCTGCGACCCGTATGGTCGGCCAGTACCCCAGCCCGGCGAGAACAATAGTCGTCGCCAACGCCGCGCCAATGAGCAAGGTATACGTTAGCAACGGATGCCGGCTCACGGTAGTCATGGCTTGTGCTGTCGGCTTCCGTTGTCAGGCGGATCCGGCGGCGTCAGCTGCCGGAAAGCCCCCATGGACTCTCGCACGAGGTTGTAAGTGCCGCCGATTAGCCCGAGGATCGCACCAATCACGACGCCCCAGGGCTCGCACTTGTAATGCAGATCGATCCAATAGCCGACGGCTGCAAATCCACCCACTGCGGCCGCGAACTCGATGCCCACGCCGGAGAATCGAACCCACGACGGTCGATTCTGCTTGAGGCCTGCCATCGTAAGACCCAACCGACCATCGGGACTTCATGCCTGAATAGTCACGAACTAACCGGCTCGAACAATGCGCCTCGATGCACGGCAAGTGCCCTCTCGAAACGCGCGTGGAGTCTAACAACGCCGTCGACGGGATTCAAGGGCGTTTCCCGCAGCCTGTGAGTAGTTTCCCGAGTGCATGGTGGGCATCTGGCTTCGCGACCGCTGAATCGGGGGGACACGGCCCTGGCATGACGCCTGGGCGGACGGGTGGTCGGGGAACTCATGGAAGACGGCATCCTCCGCGGACTCGGCGATTGACGGGCAGCGGCCGTCGTCCTAGGTTCCCTCTCGATTCGCAGCCCGGCATACGTGAAGGGCTGCGGATATACGCGGGAAGTGCATGGGGCTGTGAAGCGGTAGGATATGGTTCGCCATCTTGCCATCGTTGGAGCTACGGGGGCTGTCGGGCGTGAGGTCTGTGCGCTGATCACCGAGAGCCAACTCCGCGTTGGCCGAGTATTCCTCCTTGCCTCAAAGCGAGGTGCGGGTGAGCGGATCAGGGTTTTCGGCGAGGACGTCGAAGTCCGGGAACTGACGGAATCGGCCTTCGACGGCGTCGATTATGCGATCTTCACGGCCGGTGCCGAATGTAGCCGGAAGTGGGTGCCGTTCGCCGTCGGCGTTGGGACCGTTGTCATTGATAACTCTTCCGCGTTCCGCACGGACTCGGATGTGCCCCTGATCGTCCCCGAGATCAACCCCGGCGATATCGAGCTTCACGGCGGGATCGTCGCCAACCCGAACTGCTCGACAATCATCCTTACCGTCCCGGTTTGGCCTCTTTGCAGGACACACCCTATCTCCCGCATCGCTGTCAGCACCTACCAGGCAGCCAGCGGTGCGGGCGCGGCGGCCATGGAGGAGCTGCGAAGCCAGACCCGGGATTTACTCGCCGGGGGTTCGATCGAGCCGGGTGTCTTCCCCCACCCGATCGCGTTCAACCTGTTCTCGCACGATTCACCCATCGGGAAGGACGGCTACAACGCCGAGGAACGAAAGATGATCGACGAGACGCGGAAGATCTTCCACGAGCCGTCATTGCCTATCACAGCCACGTGCATCCGAGTGCCCGTCCTGCGTGCCCACAGCGAGTCGATCAACCTGACCTTCGAACGCCCGATTACACCCGACGAGGTCCGCGCGATTCTCTCGAATGCCCCCGGTGTCGAAGTCGTGGACGATGTGGACGCGGGGCGGTTTCCCATGCCGGTCGATGCGACCGGTCGCGATTCGATCCTCGTGGGTCGCATCCGGCAGGACGTCAGCCAACCCGACAACCGCGGCATCGAACTCTTCGTCTGCGGCGACCAGCTCCGCAAGGGTGCGGCGCTCAACGCAATCCAGATCCTGAAGTTGCTCTCGCATTGAGGGCCGGTCCGCGCGGATTAACGTGGGTCAAGCGATATTCAGCGAGTAACCCCCGGCCTTTAATGGCGTTCTTTCTCTACGAAGCGTGTCCGCGACTACATCGAGAGTCCCAAGACACTTTCTACTGATGAGGTAGGGGGAAGTCCGAGTAGGGTGACAATCTTGGGATGTTCTTTATGCAAGATGGAAGATTACTGTGGGGCGGATGACGGCGTCTCCCGTCGTTCCGAACATCAAACGGAGTTCTTGTCGTTTGTCTGTTCTTGGCTGGTGTTGGATGGGCTTTGACTTCCTAGACGTTCCCATGGAGGTCGATTACGCTGCTCGTCAGCCCGCCACTTCGCTTGGCGTGAGCACAGTTATTTCGGTGAATCGCTTGAAATGGGAGTCGTTGAAGGTCAGCAAGTGTGTCAGGCGGTGATGTAACATGGCGGCAACAATGCGGGCGTCGTGAGCGTTCTTGCCTTTGACTTCATGCCGGGTAACGAGTTCTTCCCACCGGTCGAAGATGGCGCGTTCATCTCGATAGACGGGAAAGAGCTGCTGCAAACGTCTCATCTCAGATGCGGTGTTCCTGACCGTCATGCCTAGCCCGTTCTCCGACTCGACCGGACGAGTACAGACCGTCCAGTATTCATAGACGACCTGCGCGACGACGCAAGGTTCGTCGCCCCTGGAGCGAAGCGCGTAGAGAGCAGAGTCTGCCCGGCGGTGAAGCGGGTGCGTTTCTTGCGTAAGCCGGAGCAGAATGTTTGAATCGGTGAGGATTCTCATCAAACGCGGTCGCCGTAGATACTCTCGCGGCTATCGTCCACAACGTGGTCCCTTTGCGGATGGCTCGATGCCCACGCCCGGACCTGAGCCATCCATTCGTCTGCTGAAAGCTTGACTCGAGTCGACGCGGGACTTCGAACGCGCCGAGGGGCAATCAGAGCATCGTAACTCAAGAGCCGTTCCATGACCTCTTCAAGATTAGAACCTGCGAGCGGCGTATTTGACGCAACAAAAGGTAGCACTCGCCGTAGGCGGGACGACAGGTCGGCACCAGGTGTCTTCGGGGTGGCGCTTTCCTGGTCATCGGATGCTCGGACGATGAGTTCGTCATTTCTGCCCAGAGCAATCCAGTAGACATTAGAGCCGGATTCGAACGGAACCAGATGGACCGGAGGCGTTGAATCACCTTGGGCTCGATCCTGAGCCTGGTTCACCGGGGGCTCAAGGCGATCGGGGGTTTCAGTGTTGTTGGGCCAAGGACGTTTAACTGTGTTCGTCCCGGGAGGCACTCTTGCTTTGACAACGTCCGCCATGCTCACCAACCTGTCATTAGGGGCTGGGGTAGTAGAGTCCTAGAATACTATCGAGTTCAGTAGCGGCCTCGAGGAAGAACTTCTTGACCTCTGCCTCGCTAAACCCCTTCGCAGGCGCTTCCTCTGCCAGAGTGTTCAGGTCTTGCTCAAACAGGATAACATGCTTCTCGTCCCCGTCTCCTGTGAGCCTTCCCGACTTGCTCCTCGCCCAGGAGTTGACCGTGAAATCACCTGCGAGCGTGAACCTCTTGTGGGCATGCAGCTCGAAGTTCTCTGGGCGGTTTAGCGGTGCCTCTTTCCACCGATTCTTGCAGAAGTGCCGGGCCAGGAACAGCCCGGGGTCTTCATGCGGTGAGAAGCGCGTTGCCAATGCGGCAAGGCGTGCAATCCGGGGGCTCAACTGAGCGGCGAATAGGAGGAGGATTTCGGCGGCCTTTTCGAAAAAGTCGCCGAGCGCCCCACACGTCTCGGTAGACTTCGTCCTTCGCCAATAGACATTGACGCGAGCCGGAGAGAACTCGCAGCGCCATTCGTGGGATGTACTTTCGAGGATGATTCGTGGAATCTCGAGCGGAGCGCCCTCGGGCACGGGCGGCAAGATCGTAGGCTCTCCGTCGAAACGAGTGGCGAGCGACGGATAGAGATCCTTCATGACCTTGCTCACCGCGAGGTCGCCATCCGGGGTGAAGATCGTTGCCTGGCACGAGGCAAGCTCGAAGCTACTAGCCGTAAGTTCTTCCACGTGGGGCCACCCTTCCTCCAAAGGACCAGAACTAGCTTAGAGTCGGCAGAGGCATCGATCAAGCGACAGCAATCGTGCCCGCGTGCCCGATGGTCCCAGAACCGGCACAGATGGCCCCAGTGCCGGGCCGTGAAGGCTCGTTTGCAGCGAAAAGTGGCAGCAGAACCTTGAACGCCGGGTGCCCCATCGCGTCACCGCTGGGGGAGTCGAATTCCCTTTCTTGATTCAACACTCTCCGCGAACACCTTACCGCTCGCGCGGCGTCAAGCACCTACAGGCCGCGGACCGGCCGGAGCGTATCCGGCACCACTTCGCGACTGCCGAAAGAGCACGATGGCACCCCCAAGCGCCGCCACACCCATAAGAGCCAATCGCCACGTCGAATCGGTGGTAGCGGCCGCAATGATCCCTATGACGGCCAGAGTGGCGAGCACCGTAATCACACCGTGAAGAACCCTCGTACGGTAGAGCAGCGGCGTGGCCACACCGAGCGAACTGTACGTACCGACGATCACACCGATCAACAGCGCGAAGCTGAACCCGTGAACGCCCTTCCCGCCGAATACATACAGGATGAACACGACAAGGAACGTCGTGAACGACGTCAGCACCGTCCTCGACAGAGTCTGATTGATGCTCTCGTTCAGAACCCTGGGGTTGAGTGACTCGACGCGCCCCTTGTTCTCCCGAATCCGGTCGAACACGACGATCGTATCGTTCAGGCTGTAGCCGATGACCGTCAACGCCGCCGCGATCATCGGTAAATCGACACGGAACGGATCGAGCAACAACGCCTTTCCGAAGAACGTACCGGCCACGAACTGACAACAGGCAACCAACCCGAGCATGATCGAGACATCGTGCACGAGAGCCACAATCGCCGCCAATCCGTACTCCTTCGTCCCGAACCGGAGCCACAAGTAGGCCACAATCGCCGCAAGTGACAGGATGATGGCGAAGATGGTCCGGTTCTGAGTCTGCCGGGCGATCGGCGCTGCGAACTGAATCACCCTCGATAGTGACTTCTCCTGACCAAGTGCGGCCTGGACTTCAGCAAGATGCTTTCGCGCGAGCGACTCGGTCCACTGAAGCGGATCCTCGTCGTAAAGCAATGATTCGTCCACTGTCAAAACCGCGAACCGCTTGTAAGCAGGGTCTCCACCCGGCTGTGCCATCGGTGAGCCCAGCGGGAAGATGTCCAACTCGCGCCGCTGAAACTCCTCGAACTCCGGCTGGAGCGCCACCTCGCGAACCCGCTGCTGGAGCACCTCTTTGGTGACCGGCTCCTCGTCAGGGTCCAGATCTACTACAACCGCGACGCCCCCTCTAAACCGCTGGACATCGAAGTGAGCCTCACCGCCGATCACGTCCGACAAGTAGCGATCGCTCTGCTCGACGACGAAGAACGGCTCCTCCGTGAACTCCGTATCGACCACGGTCTCGAATGCGATCGCTCGCTGCACCAGAAGCCGGTCACCCAGCGTGGCGAGCACGGCCGCCTGGACCAGCCCGCGGTTCGTCTCGATCGTGCTGATCTCGTAAGACAGCCCTGCCCCTTCCGCGGGGTGAAGCTCGCTGACACTCTGCACACGGGCGCTCATAAGCCGGTCGGCACCACGCTCTGCCGCCTCGGCGGAAGCCTCGACAGCCTCACGGAAACTCTCCAACGTCAGCGCGCCGGGCTTGCTGTCGAACTGCGCCGTGCGCCCGACACCGTGGATGCCGTCCCGCTGCACCCTGTCCTCGATCACTTCACGCATCAAAACACCGAGTTGATCACCCGTCAGATCGGTCGACGCCAGGGCATATTGCCCCGCGAGCTCTCCCTCGGTTGCAGTTGCCGATCGTAGATGCCCGGCAGCCTGGCGAAGCCAGCGCACGGCCGACTCGGCGCCCTCCTTGTCCGAACCGATCGCCGCCCTGACGTCCTCGTCCGTCATGGCAACGCCGGGCTTCAGGTCGATCTGCAGACTCGTCCCGCCAAGGAACTCGATGTCATACATACCCTCCGTTCGCTGCACGCTCATCCCGACGAACATCGTCATCCCTGCGATGACCGCGACGATCGACACCGGCCAGAAGATGCGACGCAAGGCAAGCCAGTCTATTTCCGGCTTGCCGATGAGGCGCCGCATGGACAGGTCGCTGAGCCATCCCTTGGCAATCAGCGTGTTGAAGACCAGCCGCGTCACGAACAGCGACGTGAACATACTCGTCGAGATACCGATCCCGAGCGTTATGGCGAAGCCCTTGATCTCCTCGCTGCCCACGAACCCGAGAATCACACAGGTGATCAGTGTCGTCAAGTTGGCATCCATAATCGTGGAGAAGGCCTTGTCGTAGCCGGCGTTCAGGGCCTTCCTGAAGACGATGCCCCGATCGCGCTCCTCACGAATCCGCTCGAAAATCAGGACGTTGGCGTCCACCGCCATGCCCACCGTGAGAATCAGACCGGCAATGCCCGGCAGTGTGAATGTCGCCTGAAGAAGCGCCATGATGGCCAGAACCAACAGCAGGTTCATCGTGAGCGCGATGTCCGCCATCCCACCGGCTGCCAGGCCGTAGTAGAACAACACGAAGAGGCCAACGGCGATCGTTCCCCACACCGCCGCCTGCAGACCCTTCACACGGTTCGTCTCACCGAGACTCGGACCGATCGTCTTCTCCTGCAGCGGAGTTTCCTTCAGACGCGCCGGCAGAGAGCCGGCCTCGAGGATGCGCACCAGATTGACGACCTTCTCTCGCGTGAAGTTACCCGTGATCTGGCCACGCTGCGTGATCCGGCTCTCGATGTTCGCGTGCGACATGGCCTCATCGTCGAGCATGATGCAAAGGCTGCGCTGAATGTTGGCTCCCGTCAGCTCGCCGAACAACTGCCCGCCACGGGGATCCAAGCCGAACAACACGATGTTCCTTCCCGTCATCGGATCCCGGTCGGCGTAGGCCGTCTGCAACGACCATCGCCTGCCCCCAGTGCCTCGAACCATCTTGTAATCAGGGTCGTCATGGGTCAGGACGAAGTAGTTCCCGGCGTACTCCTCGACGATCGGCTGAGAGGGATTGGCTTTCTCCCGCTCGAATTGCTCCATGTCGTCGAGGTGCATGAATGCCACGACGTTCTCCACCGGGAACCAGGCGAACCGATCGCCGGATTTGGGACGCGGGCCGTATCGCTGAAGCTGCTCCGTGTAACGGCTGACCTCCTGGCGAAGCTGGGCATTCCTGTCGTCACGCGTCATCTCGGGGTTGTTCGGATCGCGGTTGGCCAGAATCCGGAACTCCAACACACCGGCTCCCCGCAGTCGCCGCTTCAGATCCGATGGATCCTCGAGTTCCGCCTTCTGTTTCGCCCAGTCGTCGTAGGCGCCGATTGCCTTGGTGATGAGAATGCCCGTTGGATCGCTCTCTGCACCGGTATCATATGAGGGGAACTCGTTGCGCAGCTTTGCCAACTCGCCCTCCCGCTTTTCACCAACCCCGAGACCCAAGACGTCCTTGAGGCGATGGATTGGCAGAGTCGTTGCCAACAACTCTCGGATCCCGCCCTCGTAGCGTGTCCG
Organism: Planctomycetota bacterium; assembly: GCA_030622435.1. Lineage (GTDB taxonomy): Bacteria > Planctomycetota > Phycisphaerae > UBA1845 > UBA1845. The sequence continues at coordinate 464 of JAUXGE010000061.1, read as the reverse complement.
CGCCTCTTCGATAGCCTTGGTATCCTCCCCTTCCTGCGCCTGGCTGAACTCGTCGAACGCGGTGACGATGGCTTCCACCAGAGGTTGCCGCTCATCCACGCCGCGCGTAAGTCCCTGGACCAGCGCCTCACGCTGCTCGCCCGTGGCGTTCAGAGCGGACTCGATGTCGAACCGCGTGATGTTCGTCTCGCTGATCCGATCGATGATGTCGTCGTAGGCCTTGCGGCGGGCCGCCGCCTCCCGGGGCGGACGCGGCATGCGAATCTCGAGCCGTTTATTTCCAATCGGGCGCCACTCCAGGTTCAGCTGCCCCTTCGGATCCACGCGCTCCCTGAGGATCTCCATGACCCGCGTCGACAGATCCGATTGCATATCCTGCGAAAGCCCGGTCGTGTCGATCTCGAATAGCAGACTCGTTCCACCAACGAGGTCGATACCACCTTTGAGCTTCTCGCTCGGCGGAT
>JAUXGE010000274.1 GCA_030622435.1 Planctomycetota bacterium | reverse complement strand
CTCTTGGTCCGGTGGACCGACAGCAGCGATGTGCCGGGAGCCCTGGTCCGCGTGTTGCTACGAGCGGTGGACACAGATGGTGAGCCCGGGGATGTGCCAATCGGGACCGCAGTTGGAGCGGCCCTGGACGGTCTGAACGACGAGCTGACGATCGTGCTCGAAGGAGTCGAACCGGGGACGTACGAGGTCATCGGTGAGATCGACGACGGAATCACCGTCGTCACATCGGTGGCCCCGGGGCTCATCCAAGTCGAAATCGATTCGGGCAATCAAGCACCAACGATGTCCATCGTTTCCCCTTTGACACCAGTGGAACTCAGGAACGGGGATTCGTTGCGAATCAGGTGGGAGGATGAAGACGCAGACGACAACGCCATCATTACGTTCTCGCTGGCTGTGTCCGACCCGGCCGTCTCCGGAATCGACCCATATGTGATCGGCACTCTTATTCACGAGGATCCAGACGACGACGCCGACAGCTTGACCGTGACCATTACCGACGTGCTACCGGGAACCTATGACCTTGTCGGTGAAATCAGCGATGGGCACCTTGTGGGAACCTCGCGCGTCGAGGCGGTGATTCACGTGCTCCCCGATGCCACGAATGATTCCCCAAATCTCGTGCTGACCGAGCCGGCTTTGGACTTCGAATTGAACCCCGGTGAGTCGTTTGTGGTTCGATGGACCGACTCGGACGAGAACGACAACGCCTCCATCTCTCTGCTTCTCGATCCCGACCTGGACGGGGCTTTGGACGGGAACGAGTTCCTGATAGTGTCCTCACTCTCTGAGGACGAGGATGGTCCGGGCGATCAAATCACGATCAGCGTGCCGCTTGGCGTGGCCAAAGGGAAGTACCGTCTGGTTGGCTCCATTACGGACGGCCTCAAGGAGTTCATCACCTGGGCGCCCGGGATCATCTACTTCGGCGTGCCGGCTGATACGGAACCGGAGGAGGAACCTCCCCCGCCCTCCCTCGCCCTTTTCGAGCCCTCAGTTGCGCAGCAGGTTCGCCTGGGTGACACGATCGCAATATGGCTCGAGGCGGAGAACCTTCCGCCCGGTGCCAACGTCAGTCTAACGCTCACCAACGTTCCCTACGGCGGCAATGTCACCGCCGACGTAACGCCGTCGACTCTGCCCGTTAATGAGACAACACCCCTGGTTCTACAATCATCTGTGGATTCGATTGCCAACTATGACTGGCCTCGGCAGTTCGACCTGAGGGCCGAGGTTGATGTCGAAGGCACCACTTACATCACCGTTGCGCCCGCAGCGGTATGGATCCGCCAGGAGGTCGAAGTGCTGAGTGTCGAGATGGTGAACTACACGTGCGAACCCGGCCAGGAACCGGTGGGCGATGAGCGGGAGTTCACGGGGCTCGAAATCAAATGGTTCGGCGGCGGTTTCGAGGAACGAGAAATCCACTCACCGGTCGATTTCTGGGTGTCGAATGACGGGGCTATCCCGGCGGGCGACGAGGGAGATGCGCGGCATTGGATCATCCACCGGGCGTTAGAGAGCCCGACGAATATAGAGAGCCCGCCGAATATAGAGAAAGCCCGAACCGAACGCGTGCTCATCTTCAGGATCGTCGATCACCTCCTCACGGACGACATCCTCAACGTCGGCCTGATGCGTGGCGATTACCAGATCATGACAGCCGTGGAGCCGGCTGCGTTCGGTCGGATCGTTTCCGGTCCGCATCCTCAGTGGATTCAAATCTGCCTGCGGGGAACGGGCAATTAGCATCTTGACGAAGAAGCAAAGCCAATAAGGAGGGAGCTATCTTCAGTGTTGCACCGGTTTGAAACCGGTGACGACGCCGTCAGGGGCGTCCACTAGGCGTTTTTCGACGTATCGCCCTGGTGTCGACGGGCTGCCTTGGCCACGAGCTTCGTCAGTGCTTTGCGGATGTCACGGTGCGAGTTGCGCGCCTCCGGGCGAGCCACGCACACGATGTCCAATCCGGTCGGCAGGTCGCACTTGACCGTCCGGAACGCCTCTCGAATGCTCCGGCGTAAGTGGTTGCGTGTGACCGCGTTGCCGACACGTCGGCCCACGCTCATCCCGAGTCGCGACCACTTCAGACCGTTTCCGGCAACGTACACAACAAGGAGTTCGTCGGCTGCACGACGTTTCGCGGCAAAAACATGCGCAAAATCGCCGTGAAGACGCAATCGCTCTTGTTTGCGAAACCGTCGGTCTCCGGCCATTGACGTATCCAAAGGTGTTGCGAAGCCGTTTGAGAGGCGCCCTACCGAGGGCTGCCTGTGTGCTCCCGGACGCCATGATACGCATCAGGCGACCTCCCGGCGACCGTCGGCTCACAAACCCGGGAGATCGTACTGCACGCCTCTTTCCTTCGAGTCCCCAAGGCGGTAGCTGGCAAGCAGCAACGCAGGCACAAATTGCCGCGAAAGAGGTCTTTCTCGGTTGAACCGAACGGGGCGTTTGGATATGCTTGCGGCTTGACATTTGACAATTGGCGGATGTCGGGGAAATGGCATATGTCCCCGAAAAAAATGGATCCAGGGAGGCTACTCATGTCCGGGCGCTCGGTCCCCGCAATGCTGCCGGTGGTCGTGTTGATCCTGCTGACTCTTACACCGGAGGCTCAGGCGCGCCGGCGCCTGCCGATCCTAATCACTACGGGTGAGAAGGTCCTGGAGATTACCGACATCCCAGAGGATTCGCCTGTGAAGGAGATGCTCTCGGATGCCAAGATCGGCTATCGATGCCAGCACGTCGGGTTGTTTTGGATGGCGCTTTGGACGTGGGATGGCGAATTCTGCATCTACTCCGATGAAAAGAGAACTTTGAACGTTGCTACGCCTAGCGTGATTTCCACCCTCACGGGCGTCCCCGAAGGCGAGATTAAGAAACCACTCTTCTATACCTTCCCACCTCTTCTCGTCATTCTCGCAGCCTTCCTGGCAATCGGCCTGCTCCTCAAAATAAGTGACGCAAGATCCGAGGCGCGACGTGAACGTGCCTCGTTTCAAAGGACAACCTCATTGCGCCACCTCGTGTCCGGCGGCATTCCTGCGCCTTCACACGCCACACCTGCGGGAAGCGAACTGCCAGCGATTCCCGTTTACGGCGGAACGGCCGCTGACCCTTCCGACCATTTCGATACTGACAGTGCGCGTAATACCAGCTCTCCTGTGCCATTGTATACGGACGAAGAACTTCTAGGCCTCGCACAGCGCGCTGGTGACGCAGAAAGGGAGACACAAGGGGCCTCTGATGGGGCTCCCGCCTCGGACGACACGCCGCTGCTTGATGCACTGATGGATGCACTTTGTTGTGTGATGGTCTCGGATCGACGCGTGTCCAAATCGGAGAGGAAACACGTCCACGACGTGATGAAGATCGTAAAATGCCCCTGGTCGGAAGGCGAGATCAACCGACGAATGAAGAACTTCGTTTCACAGGTCAAGCGCGGAGAATACGGTCGCCTGTTGGACGGAGCATGCAATAAGCTCAAGGCATTCAGAGGTCAGGGGAAGGAACGGCTCCTGGAAGCAAGTCTCAATGCTGTCGCAAAGGCCGACGGGATCGTCGACGAGGCGGAGAAGAAAGTCTGTGAGCGGCTTATGAGCGCCCTTTCACCACAGGCTGTACGAAAGGAGTCCGGCTAGGGGCGCGGTCGTCGCGGTCAGGCTGATGCGCAGCGTGCCGGACCTATCGGTCTGCTGTTCTTCGAGGATGAAGACCACCTTGTATGCGCCGCGATCAACCATGGTCGAATCTACTCTCGCCGAGAGCTCGTCGGGCTCTGAACGCAGAGGTCGCTCCGGTTCTGTTCCGGAACAGGAAGCGGCCCGTCGTGGGAGGATGACGGGCAGACGTTGACGGCGGGGCTTCGTGTGAGCGCGCTCCGCGAAGTTCCTGCGAGTGGCGGCTTTGAGACTCGGTAGCATGCAGCAAATACGGTGGCATCAGCAGGTTACGCAGGACAGTCCTATTCTCGCAATCTGCGTTATTTGCACTAAGATCGGTCGATATGACGTATAGAGCCGTCGGATTCGGGACCTGAGGAGCCGTGAGTATGATCCTGCACACGCTGTGCTGCTTTTTCATCTTCGTTGCCCAATCGCCACCGACCTCCGCATCGGACGAGGCCACATTGCTGCGGCTCGATCCATCCGGTCTTCGGGTCACCAAGAGCGTTCGAGTGGCTCCGGGTGAGTATCTGCTGCCCGCTCCCAAGGGCGATGGTGCCGTCGTGATTCTCGGTGACGATCTGACCGTCGATTTTCAAGGCGCCATGCTGATCGGCGCGCCTCCCGACGTGGAACCTGACCGGTATGTGGGACGCGGAATCGTAATCCGCGGACGGAACGTCACGGTCAAGAACGTCAAGGTGCGTGGCTACAAGGTGGGGATTTTCGCTGAGGATTCCGAGGGTCTGACTCTGGAGGAGTGCGATGTATCGCGCAATTTCCGGCAGCGCCTGGGAAGCACGATCGAGCGGGAGGATCCGTCGGATTGGCTGTTCGGGCATGAGAACGACGAGAACGAATGGCTGCGCTACGGGGCCGGCATCTATCTGCTGCGATCTCCCGGGTCAACCATCGCCAAGTGCCGCGCGCGCAACGGGCAGAACGGGCTCTGCCTGGTCCGCTGCGACCACTCGCGAGTTGTTGAAAACGACATGTCTTTCATGAGCGGCTGGGGATTGGCTATGTGGCGCTCGAGTGAGTGCGAGATCTTCAACAACAAGTTCGATTGGTGTATGCGGGGCTACAGCCACGGCATCTATGCGCGTGGGCAGGATTCGGCGGGGATCCTGGTCTACGAGCAGTGCCACAGAAACCTGTTCGCGTTCAACAGTGCGACCCACAGCGGAGACGGCTTCTTCCTGTACGCAGGAAACGAGACCCTGCGCAAGACCGGCCGCGGCGGTTGCAGCGAAAACGTGGTATACCAGAACGACTTCTCGCACGCGGCGGCCAACGGCATCGAAGCCACCTTTTCGGACGGAAATATCTTCGTAAAAAACCGACTTGACGAGTGCACGCACGGAATCTGGGCGGGCTATTCGTACAATACGATCATCGAGAACAACAAGATCCATGACTGCGAAAACGGCATCTCCATCGAGCACGGCCGTCGCAACCGTATCGCGGGGAACAGCATCACCGGCGCGCGCATCGGCGTGAACCTGTGGTGGGATAATGATCAAGACCTACTCGCCACACCTTTCTGTGAGGGTCGAGATCGCTGCCCTTCGAGGTACAACTTCGTCGTAGCCAACCGGTTCGAACAAGTGAACACGGCCGTACGCCTGGCGGACAACACGGAGAGCCGTGTAGCATCCAACCTGACTCACGAAGTGGAGGTACCGGTACACCTCGTCGGTAATGTCGAGGGAACGAATCTGGCGTTGACCGACACTCAGCGCATGGCCGTCAAAGACGAAGGGCACGGTGCCGTGACTCACGAGAAGCCTCTTCCCCGCAACGAGGCATGGCAACCACTCGACATTGTCGCGAGGAAACCTCGTCTGCTTGGGGGTCGTGCATTACGGAGGGCCTTTCTGTTGCCGGGCGCACCCCGCGGCCGGGACAGAATCTTCATTGACGAATGGGGCCCGTACGATTTCTCGGGTGTACGTCTATTCCCCCGTGATATTCGGGGCGGATCGGCCGCCGCCCTGTACGTCCTCGCCCCGGACATTCCGTTCACAGTGTCTTACGTAATCGGAGCAATTCGAGTTTCACCCATGGAGGGCGATGCCCCTGCTCGGCTCACGGCGAAGGCTGCCTCCAGAGGGCTGCAACCGTTCCGGATGGGCGTCACCGTTGGTGGTGAGTCCATCTCCGTAAACGGCGTATTACTCGACACGCCTTGGGACGTGGCGTTTTACGGCTGGTCGGAGCCCGACGACCCACGCATCGAGTCGGATGCGTGGAATCGGATCGTGTCCTCGGAACCTCGTGCCAGGATGACGGTGCCGGAAATCGACTTCATGTGGTATTCGCGCCCACCGGCGGATGGCGTCCCGGCCGATCGGTTTGCGACAGTGGCCACGACGAACGTCAGGCTGCCAGGTGGCACTTGGCGGCTCCAGACCGTTTCGGACGACGGTGTCCGGGTCTTCATCGATGATCGACGAGTCATCGACAACTGGACCCATCACGGGGCCTCTACCGATGAAGCCCACGTCGAACTCGACGAGGGCAACCACCGAATCCGGATCGAGCACTTCGAGATCGATGGGCATGCACAACTGCGATTCTCCCTGGATCAAGCGACACGATAGCCTGCTGCGCGAAAACGCCGACTGCGCCTCTTCCGGATGCAGCCACGGCATGTACCATGAACCGGTATGGAATCGATCGTGTCATGCCCGCACTTTCCCGCATGCAGCGGGTGCCGTGCGATAGGCGTTGAGTACGAAGATCAGCTGG